>JAGUYA010000170.1 GCA_020061545.1 Candidatus Omnitrophota bacterium | reverse complement strand
CTTATGCTTCCGTAAGTTGTCTGCTCATTTAATGCCTATATACGAATACAGTTGTCTTAATTGTAATTTAAAATTTGATTATCTCGTCCGCAGTGCTAACGATTCTATTGTCTGCCCTCGCTGTAAAGGCAAGGACTTAAGGCGGTTGGTTTCTAGTTTTGCCTTTAGCTCTAAAGACAGACAGGGTAATATCCAGAGCTCTTCTTCGAGTTGCAGTAGTTGCGTAAGTCATAACTGTTCAACCTGTGCAAGATAATAATGGTAAATAAAAAACGCCTCATAAAACTTACCCAAAAGCTTATCCAGATAAATTCAGAAAATCCACCTGGCGATGAGTCTAAGATTGCCGGGTTTGTGAAAAACTATCTGGATAAATTAGGATTAAAAACGAAGATTTACGAGTTTAAAAAGAAACGTTCCAATGTGGTGGCACTTTTAGAAGGACGAGATAAAAAACACTCTCTTCTCATCACGTCGCACTTAGATACTGTGCCCTGCGGTGAAAGCTGGCACTTTCATCCCTTTCTGGGCAAGATACACCAGGGCAGAATTTATGGTTTAGGCGCAACCGATTGCAAAGGAAATTTGGCCTGTAGCTTAGAGGCAATAAACAGTATGGTTGAAGACAATGTGGTTTCGGATTATAAGTTGATTTTTGCCGCCACCGCTGACGAAGAAAGCGGTTCAGGCTTAGGTCTCATTCCTTTATTAGAAAAGGGTATAATCAAGCCGGATGTAGCGGTAGTCTTAGATTCTGATGATTTTAATGTTATCGTTACCCAGAAAGGACTTATTCATCTTAAAGTAAAGATAGAAGGGAAAAAGGCACACGGTGCTTACCCCTGGCAGGGCATAAATGCCATAGATATCGCTATAGATATACTCAAGGAATTAAAGGCCCATAAATTCACCCCGCCCCGCACGAGAGGAGCGGAGTTCATTTATACAAAAAGTAAATATCTTAAGCCACCCACCTTAAATATCGGAACCATAAAAGGCGGGGACAAGGTAAATGTAGTGGCAGATTGGTGTGAATTTGAATTGGATGTGAGATTCCTGCCGCGTATGTCCGCAAAAGCCATTTTGAAATATATAAAAAGTATTATTCAAAAACATACCCAGAAATTTACCCCGCCCTTGCATGCAAGGGCGGGGTTTAAGATAGAAATAGAAGGAATACAAAAACCTTACCAGATAAATAAAAACCATTCTTCGATAGAGTATTTAATTAAGGCAGCAAGAAATATAAAGGTTCCTGCTCAGATAAAGGGTTCTGAAGGCGCAACCACGATAACCTTTTTTCAAGATAAAAATGTACCGGCGATTGCTACTGGCTTCGGTGCCTCAGGTTGCGCTCATATAGCCGACGAATATGTAAAGATTGATAATCTATATAAAGGTGCGATGGTATTAGAAGAGTTTCTAAAAATATATCATTTTGATATTTGAAGGGGGTAACATATGGAGGAGATAAAATTTTTCAAGAAACCCAAGTTAAAGAATCCTTATCTTATTACTGCTTGGCCGGGTATGGGTGAAGTCGCGTTTAAGGCAGCAATGTATTTAATGAATAAACTCAAAGCAGAAGAGTTTGCAGAAATTCCTGCGGAAGATTTTTTCTATCTTACGGGAAGCGTTGTCCGGGAAGGCATACTGAATGCACCGGAATTGCCTTTTAGCAAATTCTATTACTGGAAGAATCCCGCCACAAAGATTGGCGGGTCCGCCAAGTTTGCCACAAAGAATGGCAAATCCGCCAAGCATTATGGCGGAAATTTTGGCGGAAAGTCCGAAGGAAATGATCTAATTATATTTATCAGTAATGCCCAGCCAGATTTGGCAAAGGCAGAGGATTACTGTAAGAGAATTATTTCCCTGGCCAGAAGCTTTAAAGTAAAGGCAGTGGTCAGTTTTGCCGCTATGCCACAGGCTGTGGATCATACCCAGCCATCTAAAGTGTGGTTTGCCACAACTAGAAAAGAGATGACCAATATTTCAACAAAATATAATTTCCAGCTTCTCTTAGAAGGTCAGGTTAGCGGTATGAACGGTTTATTTTTAGGCATAGCCAAAAGAGAAGGATTTAATGGTTTTTGCCTTCTGGGTGAGATACCCCTCTATACCATCCAGATTGAGAATCCCAAGGCATCCTATACTGTGTTAGAGGCATTAGCGAGGATCCTGAACATAGAGATAGATTTTCATGAGCTTATCGATGAAGCGCATGCTATGGAAAGCGAGATTAATAAACTCCTGGATTATCTTAAATTAGGTCCTTCACCTGGCCCCATTGGAGAAGAGGATATAGAGAGGATAAAAAAATCTTTAACGCAACTGACAAAACTGCCTGTTTCTATAAAAGAAAATATTGAGAGGCTCTTTTCTCAAGCCGAGAAAAATATCTCCAAAGCCAATGAACTGAAGAGCGAACTGGATAAGTGGAATGTGTATAAAGAATATGAAGATAGGTTTTTAGATTTATTCAACAAGAAAAAAGATAAAGATAATTGATGGATAATCACCACATAAATCCCGCCCTTTCTACTGTGAAGAGACACTGTGATACAAGAAAGGGCGGGGTAAAAGCCATAATCTTTGACTTAGGTAATGTCCTGATTGATTTTGACCACACTATAGCGGCAAAAAGAATCTCTAGGTTTACCGACAGGAGTCCCCAGGAAATATTTAATCTCTTCTTTGACTCTCGCCTCACCGGCCTTTTTGAAGAAGGTAGAATCTCACCTTTAGAATTCTTCTCTAAAGTGAAAGAGATGTTAAATTTAAAATTAGATTATGCCGAGTTTCTGCCTATCTGGAATGAGATATTCTTTTTGACGGAAAAGAATCAAGCAGTATATTATCTGGCTAAAACCTTAAAAAACCGCTATAAAATGGCACTTCTGTCTAATATAAATATCTTGCACTTTGATTACTTAAAGAAACATTTTTCTCTATTTGATGCCTTCCATCATATAATCACCTCCTTTGAGTCAGGTTTTAGAAAACCCCACCCCTCTATTTATCAAAAGACATTTAATATCTTAGAAGTTTTACCTTACAATGTCTTTTATACTGATGACCGAGCTGAGCTGGCAGAGAGCGCCTGCCGATTAGGTATCCACGGCTTTACCTTCAAAGATATCGAACAGTTAAAAAAAGATCTTTTAGTGAGTGGCATCCGTATAAATTAAGCGAAGTCCTATGCTATCTAAAAAAATACTTCTGGGTCACGGAAGCGGTGGAAGATTAATGCATAATCTTATCAAGAGTCTCCTTCTTAAAAAACTAAATAATTCCATATTAAAAGAACTCTCTGACAGCGCATGCATAAATTATAAAGATAGACTTGCCTTTACTACCGACTCCTTTGTAGTTAGCCCTTTAAGTTTTGCAGGAGGAGATATTGGAAAACTTGCGGTCTGCGGAACAGTAAATGATTTGGTGGTGTTAGGAGCTCTGCCTGAATATCTTTCTTTGGCGCTTATCATAGAAGAAGGGCTTGATTACAAGACATTAGAAAAGGTCGTGGATTCTCTTTCTTTTAATGCCAAAAAGGCCAGAGTATATTTTGTTACTGGCGATATCAAGGTAGTTGAGAAAGGTGCTTGCGATAAGATATTTATCAATACCTCTGGCATTGGTAGAATCATAAAAGATAAGAAACTATCTATAAAAAACATAGAACCCAACGATAAAATTATTATTACTGGCAATATTGCTCAGCATGGTTTAGCAGTGCTTGCCAAAAGGAAAGAATTAGATTTGGGATTTAATATAAAAAGTGACTGTGCGGCCTTAAGCGGTCTACTCATTCCTGTGCTTAAAAAGACAGATGCCATAAAATTTATGCGCGACCCTACCAGGGGCGGAGTCGCCACTACCTTAAATGAAATTGTAGAGTCCTCACAACTGGGTATTTTTCTCGAAGAGAAAAATATACCTATATCTACGAAAGTAAGGGTAGCGTGCGAACTATTAGGCATAGACCCTTTATACGTTGCTAATGAAGGCAATGCGATATTAGCGGTCAGCAAAGAGAGCGTAAAAAAAGTTTTAAACTTATTAAGAAAACATCCCTTGGGTAAAAATGCACAAATTATCGGCACAGTGGTAAAGCAACCCAGAGGTCGCGTAATACTTAATACTATTTTAGGCACGCAGCGCATTGTAGATATGCTCACCAGCGAGCCTTTGCCACGAATATGTTAAAGTTGTTATTTGAAATTAGCGGGTCCTGGCTGGGGTATTTTCTCGCGCATTACGCGCTTCGAAAACACCCCAGCCACCCGCTAAATTGATAAATTTTGCGGAGGGATTTGGGAACGTGCATTAGAAATTTTTTGGCAGGAGTCTGCAAGGATTTACGACGAACGAAGGATGCTAATCCGATACAGGCTACCCGTAGTGAGGAAGTAAACCCCGTTAGAGACACCATAAGTTTCTGCTATATAATAATCTCTAACGGGGTAAACCGTAGCAGACGGCAAAAAATTTCAGCACGCGAGCAACATCCCACAGCAAAATAATTATAAACAAGAATGAAAACCAATAGGTACCAGAAGCGATTCTATCGGAATTGGGTTAAGGGTGAAGGGTTATGTTCAACGCACATTGTAGTGCAAGAAACAGATTTACAGATTTTTACTGATAGGTCTTTAGATAAAGATTTCTTGAAAGAAAAGGTTCATTTATACCGTCGGCAAATAGAAGATTATATCTCTAAAGATAGAAGGTTTTTAACTAGCTTAAAACCCATAGAGGTAGAACTCAATACGCCTTTGATTGTAAAAGAGATGAGTCAGGCAGCAAAAACAGCCTCTGTCGGACCTATGGCCGCAGTAGCTGGTGCAATAGCTAAATTTCTAGGTAGGGATTTGTTAAGGAAAGGTTACAAAGATGTAATCATAGAAAATGGTGGCGACATATTTTTGAAATCGAACAAAATGCGCATTATAGGAATCTATGCAGGCAGGTCAAAATTATGGAACAGGCTTTGTTTAAAAATAAAACCAAAAGATACCCCCATAGGTATATGCACATCTTCAGGTACAGTTGGACATTCTTTAAGTTTCGGTTGTGCTGATAGCGTAGTGGTCTTATCTAAAAACGTATCTTTGGCCGATGCGGTAGCTACTGCTTGTGCTAATCGAGTAAAGTCTCCCACGGATTTACAAGAAGCATTGAATTTCGCTAGATCCATAAGAGGCGTATTAGGCGTGGTTATTATAATGAAAAAAAATCTTATTAGTTGGGGTAAGGTTAAATTTGTGACTTGAACTTTTCTATTGAGAAGGTTATAATATAGTTTGTTCTGATGCGAAAGATTAATCTCCTCTATATAATTACCAAATTAGAATTAGGGGGAGCCCAAAAGCAATTATTAAGCCTAATTAACCATTTAAATAAAGAGAAGTTCAAGCCCTTTTTATTTACTGCCAAAGACGGTTTATTACTCTCCGAAGCGTTCTCCCTAAAGGAGTTAACATTAAAAAAATCAAGATATTTAGAGCGTCCAATAAACCCTTTAAGAGATTTTTTGGCTTTAATCGAGATTTACGGATTTATTAAAAAAAACAATATTGAAATTGTCCACACCCATAGTTCAAAAGCTGGAATTTTAGGTCGCTTAGTAGCGAGATTAGCCAGAGTAAAGATTATTGTCCATACTGTTCATGGGTGGAGCTTTAATGATTATCAGCCGAAGATAGTACGGTTATTTTTTATATGGCTAGAAAGACTTGCGGCATCATTTACGGATAAGCTAATAATAGTCTCAAACTACGATAAACAAAAAGGATTAGACAAGCATATTGGGAGAGAAAATAAATATACACTTATACGGTATGGTGTTGATTATACAGAATTTAACATAAAAGACCAAAATATAAGAGAGGAATTAGGAATAAATCCAAACGATTTAGTAGTGGGAATGATTGCCTGTTTTAAACCCCAAAAGTCTCTTCAGAATTTTATAAGGCTTGCCTTTTTAGTAAAGGAGTTCTCGCCGCATATAAAATTCCTCTTAGTAGGTGATGGGATTTTGCGCAGGTCCATTGAAAAATTAATTGAAAAACTTAATTTAAAAAACTGCATAATTCTTACTGGCTGGCGCCGTGATATTCCTCAGATATTATCAGCAATAGATGTCTTTGTACTTACCTCTTTATGGGAAGGCCTGCCTATAACCATATTAGAAGCCACGGCTTCTTCTAAGCCAGTAATCTCTACCCATACCGGAGGGGTGGCAGAGGTAATTGTAGAAGGTAAATCAGGTTTTTTAGTTGCGCCTGGCGATATGAATAAGATGTCTGAGAGAATAACAGTTTTAATAAAGGATGAAAATCTAAGAAGACAGATAGGACAAAACGCAAGGGCTGGTTTAGATTCTAATTTTATGCTTACGAATATGATAAGTAAGACTGAAAATCTATATAAGGAGCTAATGAAGATAAAAGGAGCAATATATGCTAATTAATTGTTTTCTTATATTCCTCAGTAGTTTTGTAACAGGAATGATTTTGGTATTTTTATTTAGAAAAATTGCCTTGAGATACAAGATATTAACTCCTCAAGGGATACCGCTCGTGGGAGGAATAGCTATGGGTTTGTCTTTTCTTTTTGTTGCCTGTTTAGTGTGGTTTTCACTTTATAGAAGCTTACTGCAGGAGACAAAAGGGATAATCATCGCTTCATTGATAATGTTGGTCTTTGGAATAATTGATGATTGGAGAGAACTATCCATTCTGGCTAAATTTTTGGTGCAGATTATTGCTACAACCTTAATGATTGCTTTCGGTATAAGAACGCAAATTGTCTATATTGGAAATTTAGCGAATATAATTATAACCTTTATTTGGGT
>JAGUYA010000092.1 GCA_020061545.1 Candidatus Omnitrophota bacterium | reverse complement strand
CTACTGCTACTAATCTTGCTAAAATTACACGTACAGGTGGCTATAGGTTATGCATCGGTGAGACTGGAACTATTAGCTGCCTTGATGTAGGGACTATTACCTGTAGTCAAGCCGGTTACACGAGTGCTGCCGGAAATTGCCCCTAGGTTATAACAAATCACTTTTATGCAAAAAGAGCTTAATGCATTTACTCTGATTGAGCTGCTGATAGTAATTATCATTATCGGCATTTTAATTGCCCTTAGTCTCCCTCAATTTGGCAAGACCAGAGAACACGCCATAGGTAAAGAAGCAATAGCTAGTCTTAAACTTATTGCTGCGGCAGAAAAAATTTATCGGATGGAGATAGGTACTTATTGGCCTCCTTCTGGAACCGATAGCGATAAAGATTCGTTAAATACAAATCTTAAACTTTCCCTTACTGAAAGGAATTGGGATTATTCAATTACTGGTGGCACAGGTACTTTTACTTCTACGGCCTCGCGATTATCGGGTCAGTATTTAGGCTGCACATGGACAATCAATAATACTACTGACGAACCCGCAACTACCGATTGCCCTTAGTGTATTTTTAAAAGCAATCAGGCAAACTGCTCTAAATTAGTGAATATCGGTAATATGAACAAAAAGGGGTTTACTTTAATGGAGATTCTTATTGCCGCGCTTATCATGGCTATGGTGATGACCGGCCTTGCTTATGTCTTTCTGGCCGGAAAAAGACATCTCCTATATACTCGCTCAAAAATTCAAGCCGCAGAATTAGGTAGATTGTTTTTAGCGCCTTTACAGATGGATGTAACAATGAGCGAACGTAGCCTAGGTGCCCTGAATGGTTGGGGGCAGGCTAATAATTGTTTAAGCAGTACCGGCACAAGCCCTGGCTGTCCGGGAGCTCAAACCGTTGATAATATCCTATATACCCCCACTTATAATATTACTGATGTTTTAGGCACTACTTTACGTAAAGTAAAAGTAACGATAAATTGGACAGAACCCTCGTCTTAACAAGAATATAATTTCCACTGTTTTTTCCCGTCAAGAATTATTAATGAGACAATTTAACAGTATAGCAATAGAACAGTATAACAATAAAAAAGGAGTAACCCTCGTTGAATTATCAATTGCCATTTGTATTTTTTCTCTTATAGTTATAGGTTTTGCTAGTATTGGTACATTCAGCCAATACTATGTCATAACTTCGGATAGACGGGCAAAATTACAGAATGACGCATCTTATGTTTTAGAGCATATGGCAAAAAACTTAACCGGAACAGGCACTCTAGGCGGCGCGATTGGTAATGTTGTCAGTAGCACTAACTACCCGGTACAGGCAATTACTATTTCACCCAATAGCGGGATAGCAATCCGGGTAGACTCTAATAATAACGGGCAGCTGGACGGGTCAGATAGACAGATTGCTTATATATATGATTCAGCTAATTATTGGTTTTTGTATTATCCTGATGCATCCGTTACTAGTCCTTGTCCTGGTTCTGCTTGTACGGTTCTCACCTCAAGCCGTATCAGGAGCGATTTTAGCACTACCACATCTAAGGCTACTTACTATTCATATAGCTCAGCGAATAATTACATTGAAGTGCAAATTGGCGCATGTTGGACTCCTTCTTCAGACGCTACTTGTGGTACTGTTGATAATCCCGCCCTTGAAATAAAAAATCGCATCTCTATGCCTGCAGTTTCTACAAATTAATACCCTCTTTTAATAAAACATTTATAACCTGCACTTTTGTATTACTCATATTTTGAAGAAATTAGGGACACCCTTTCAGCCAAAGCGAGAAGGGCGTCCCTTTTTTATTTGCCAGAAGAGAAAAGTTGTGGTAAATTAAAATTAAATATGGGCCCGTAGTTCAGTTGGGAGAATGCCGCATTCGCATTGCGGAGGTCAGCGGTTCAAATCCGCTCGGGTCCACATTTTAGATTATGAAAAATTTACTCAAGTTAGCTATAGGTTTAGTTTTTTTATTTGTTTTATCCTTACACGCACAGGATAAATTAAAGGAGGCACTTTTTTATCAAAAGATAGAAAACAAAGTTGTGCAATGTCAGTTGTGTCCGAGAATTTGCATTATACCCAACGGTAAACGGGGATTTTGTGGCGTCAGAGAAAACCGTGCCGGCATATTATATACTTTGGTCTATGCAAAACCTGTCGCTATCCATATTGATCCTATTGAAAAAAAGCCATTGTTTCATTTTTTACCCGGCACCAGCGCATTTTCCGTTGCAACTAGCGGCTGTAATTTAAGATGCAAATTCTGCCAGAACTGGCATATTTCTCAAGTGGCGGACCCGGAAGAAGTGGAATATATTTACCTTGAGCCGGCAGATTTAATAGAAAAAGTCGAGGAATCCGGTTCTCCAACTATCGCTTATACTTATACTGAACCCACTATTTTTTACGAATATATGCTTGAGACTGCCGGGTTAGCCAAACAAAAAGGCATAAAAAATATTATGCATTCCTGCGGCTATATAAATGAACAACCTTTAAGAGAATTAGCTAAATATCTCGATGCGGCAAATATTGATTTAAAAGGTTTTACCAATGATTTTTACGCAAAGATGTCCGAGGCTACATTGGAACCGGTGCTTAAATCCCTTAAGATATTAAAAGAAGAAGGCGTTTATGTAGAGATAACTAATTTAGTTTTATCAGGCTACAATGATGATAGCGATTCCATTGTGAAGATGTGCCTGTGGATAAAAGAAAATTTAGGGTCTGATACGCCGTTACATTTTTCCAGGGCTTTCCCTATGTATAAACTCTTGAGTCTCAATCCCACGCCTGTAGAAATCTTAGAAAGAGCCAGGCAGATTGCCCTGGATTGCGGCTTAAAATATGTCTATATAGGAAACGTAGCGGGTAATCCGGCAGAAAATACATATTGTCCGAAGTGTAAAAAGATAGTGATAAAGCGCGCAGGTTATACGATATTGGAAAATAATTTAGAAGATGGAAAATGTAAATTTTGCGCAGAGACAATTGAAGGAGTCTGGAGATAATGTCATGGAATACATCCAAACCCGCATTGGAATTAAGGTAATTCATGTCATTTGGATTTTGTTATTCATTTGTCGTTTAGGATACGCTCAAGATATCAAACAGCCCAACGTTGCCGGAGCATTCTATCCTGATAACCCCGCCGAGTTATCCCAGATGATAGATAAATTTCTGGAATCTGCAAATCCAGAACCAGTGGAAGGCGAAATCTTTGCCCTAATTTCTCCTCATGCAGGTTATGGTTATTCGGGTCAAGTTGCTGCCTTTGGCTATAAACTCATTAAAGATAAACCGTATAAGACAATTATTGTGATTGGCCCAAGCCATTATTATGGTTTTAGCGGTGTATCCGTATATCCTGAAGGTACATTCCGTACGCCTTTGGGTGATTTGGAGGTAGATGCGGATTTTACGCAAAAGTTACTGCATAAATCCCGCTCTTCCTTAAAATCTCAGGTAGCATTAGAGGAAGGGCGGGATAGAGATAGCGATATCTTTTTTGAGCCAGGCGCTTTTGAAAAAGAGCATTCCGTAGAGGTCCAACTGCCGTTTTTGCAGAAGGTTGTCTCTAATGGTTCGACTACACTCACCATTAGCACTGAGCGAAGTCGAAGTGCTAATTTTAAGATTGTGCCCATAGTTATGGGAGATTACAGGTTTTCCACTTGCCAGAAATTGGCAGATTTGCTTAAGGAGGCTATAGGCAATCGTCAAGATGTTCTTGTGGTTGCCTCTACTGATATGTACCATGGGGCGGATTATGAGGCCCTGGAGGCCACGGATAATTTGACCATTTCATTTCTGAAGAATATGGATAGTGAAGGATTGTATTATGGGTTACGTGAAGAAAAACTGCAACTATGCGGAGGTTCTGCTGTGGTCACTACGCTTATCCTATCAAAAGAGTTAGGCCATAAAAAATTACAGGTTTTAAAATACACTAATTCCGCTGAGGTTATTGGCAGAAAGAGCAACTGGATGGTAGGATATACAAGTTGCGCTATTGACAGAGAAGGAGAGGTGGCGATGTTAAATAAAGAGCAGAAAAAGAAGTTACTTGCGATTGCGCGTAATTCTATCCAGACATATTTAAAGACAGGTAAGAAGTTAGAGCTTACCGAGACAGACCCTGCGTTGCTTAAAGAAATGGGTGCATTTGTTACGCTTCACGAACATGGCGAGTTGCGCGGCTGTATTGGAAATCTTGTAGGCCAGCAACCTCTGTATCTTACAGTGAGAGATATGGCTGTGGAGGCAGCGGTAGATGATCCGCGTTTTTCGCCTGTAACACCGGGAGAACTTAAAGATATCGAAATAGAGATATCTGCACTTTCTCCCCTTAAAAGGATAGAATCGGCGGATGAGATCAAAATGGGAATCCACGGGGTATTGTTAAGACGCGGTTTTAATAGCGGCGTTTTTCTTCCCCAGGTAGCCACAGAAACCGGCTGGTCAAAAGAAGGGTTTCTTTCTAATCTGTGCAGTCACAAAGCCGGATTGCCTGCCTTAGCCTGGAAAGATAAATCTACTGAGATTTATATCTTTACTGCCGAAGTATTCTCAGAAAAAGAAATTCGGGCCGGTGAATAAAATAATCATTTTATATTCTCTTTCCTTTGGCATAGGCACATTTGTGTCCCCTTTAATACTATTAACTATTCTTGCCGGATTAATTCCGCGCCTGTTTTTGGAGAAAAAGGCAATTTATTATTCAATATTCAGTTTTATCTGCGGTCTGACGATTATATTTTTAGGTATGCAGTTAATCTTGAAAGCTTTTTAGATGCACCGGCTATATTCTCCTTCCCAAAATATCTCAGGCAATAAGATAATTATCGATAATAAAGATCAGGTTCACCATGCCAAAAATGTTTTAAGGCTGGGAGTCAATGAGGAGGTCATTATATTTGATGATGAAGGAAATGAATACCACTCTATTTTAGAGGAATCATTACCCAAAAGCATAATCTTTAAGATTAAAGCCAGGGATAAATTCATTCTTAATCCATCAAAAATTAAGATTGCGGTTGCCTGTGCCCTACCCAAAGGCTCCCGTATGGATGAAATTATTGATAAACTTACGCAGCTAGGAGTAGAGAGGATTATCCCTTTAGAGACTGAACGCGTGATTGTAAAACTAAATAAGTATAAAAGAATATTACGGCAGGAGCGCTGGAAGAAAATCGCTTTAAATGCCAGTCTTCAGAGCCAGAGGAATACCTTACCTATAATAGAGCCGATAAAGAACATAGGGCAACTTTTATCGGATTCAGGAAGTTTTGATTTAAAATTGATACCTACACTCACTGAAGAAAGAAAGCCATTAAAAGAGATTCTGAAAGAATCTAAACCGAAGAATATATTAGTTATAATTGGTCCCGAGGGAGATTTTACGCACGAAGAAATTAATTTGGCAAAAAAAGCGGGTTTTATCCCGGTTTCTTTAGGGGATTTGGTGTTACGCGTTGAGACTGCTGCTGTAACAATTATAAGTATATTGAATTATGCTTTACGCACGAATTAACACGAATTTTGATCGAATAAGCACAAATAAATGTCTGTAGAGAAAATACTTTATAAAGATCTATCGTATAAATTAGTAGGGTGTTTTT
>JAGUYA010000018.1 GCA_020061545.1 Candidatus Omnitrophota bacterium | reverse complement strand
TTTAAGCACCTATGGTTTCTTAGGATATCCGGTTTTGCAGGCTGCAGACATTTTACTTTATAAGGCCGAAGGGGTTCCAGTGGGAGAGGACCAGCTTCCGCACTTAGAGTTAACCCGAGAGATTGCCAGAAGATTTAACAGTCTTTATAAAAAGAATGTCTTCCCCAAGCCTGAGGCACTTCTGACCAAGACCCCGCGGATTTTAGGGCTGGACGGTCGCAAGATGAGCAAAAGTTATAATAATTTTATTGCTATTTCCGAAGAGCCGAAGACTATCCGCCTGAAAGTTCAGGGCATGTTTACTGACCCGGAAAGAATTAAGCTTTCTGACCCCGGTCATCCGGAAAGATGCAATGTGCACAGTTACTATGCATTATTTGCACCCGAGAGAGAAAAAGAGATTGCTCGCCTCTGTCGTAACGCCCAGATTGGTTGCACTGACTGTAAAAAACAATTAGCCGATGTCCTGATTAAATTTTTGCAACCTATCCAGAAGAAGAGGAATGAACTTCTGAAAAATAAAAAACAGATATTTAAAATATTGGAGCAGGGTGCAAAACAGGGGGGTACTGTCGCATCTAAAACTATGTCCGAGATAAAGGATTTGCTGCAACTAAAATGAGTTATAAAATAAAATTAGAAATGTTTGAAGGTCCCTTAGACCTGCTTTTGTATTTAGTCAAAAAAGACCACTTAAATATTTACGATATTCCGATTGCCAAAATAACCGAACAGTATCTGCAGTATTTGGAGCTCATGCAACTGCTGAATTTAAGTATCGCAGGCGAGTTTTTAGTCATGGCAGCTACCCTGATGCAGATTAAATCCAAGATGTTATTACCGGCGGAAGAATTACCGGAAGCACAGGTAGAGGAAGACCCAGGCGCAGAATTGATTAAACGCCTATTAGAATATGAAAAATTTAAAGAGATAGCGCAAAACCTAAGAGAGAAGGAGACTAAACAAAGCGATGTGTTTAAGCGGCCTAAGACTCAAGAACAGGAGATTCCCGAAGAAAGTCAGGGGTATTTTGAGGCGGGTCTCTTTGATTTAATCACTGCCTTTTCCAAAGCATTAGAGGATATTCCCAAGGAATTATTCTATGAGGTGATTAAAGATGAGTTTACTATTGAGGAGATGATACATAAAATTCTACATTTGTTGCTTGATGCGCCAAACGTATACCTCTCCGAATTATTTAAAAAAGCAAAAAATAAGCTGGAGATAATCGTTATCTTTTTGGCGATATTAGAATTAATGCGGTTGAGAGAGATTATTGCCCGACAGAAAGGGATATTTCAGGAGATAGAGATTATTAGAAATAAGGAGAATATTATACCCGATGACCGAAGAATCAAGACATAAATTACTTAAAGGTAACCAATTTGTTGATAATCAGCAGGAGGCCGAAGAAGAGATAGTGCTGAATATCTCTTTAAGGCCAAGCAAACTTTCAGAATTTATTGGTCAAAAAGACGTAGTAGAGAATCTTAAGGTATGTTTAACTGCCGCCAAACAGAGAAAAGAACCCTTAGAACACATCCTTCTTTCGGGACCGCCTGGGTTAGGCAAAACTTCTCTTGCCCATATTATTGCCCATGAAATGCACACCAAAATCACGGCTACTTCTGGTCCTGCCATAGAAAGAGCAGGTGACCTTATCGGCATATTAACCAATTTACAAAAAGGGGATATACTTTTTATTGATGAGATTCATCGGCTCTCCAAAGTGGTAGAAGAATTTCTTTATCCGGCAATGGAGAATTTCCAGATTGACTTTGTGATAGATAAAGGCCCGTATGCCAAAACCATTAAGTTTAATCTTAAACCCCTTACCTTGGTAGGCGCAACTACACGCACAGGTTTATTATCCGCGCCTTTAAGGGCAAGGTTCGGTATATTTTATCATTTAGATTTTTATTCTGTAGAGGATTTATCCCAGATTATCAAGCATTCTGCGAAGACCTTAGGTATGGATATAGACGAGGAAGCTGCCAGAGAGATTGCCCGGCGCGCCAGAGGAACACCGCGCGTTGCCAACCGCCTGTTACGTAGGATTAGAGATTATGCCCAGGTATTAAAGATAAATAAAATAAATCTTGAGGTTGCTGCAAAGACCTTAGATGAACTGGGCATTGATAAAGCTGGGTTTGATGAGATAGACCGCAAGGTCTTAAAACTGATGTTAGAGTCTTTTAATGGCGGGCCAGTAGGTATAGAATCTCTGGCTGCTAGTCTTAACGAAGAAGTGGATACTATAGCAGATACCATCGAGCCGTATCTATTGAAAGCAGGATATATAAAACGCACCTCGCGCGGTCGGGTGGCTACAAAACTTGCCTTCGAGCATTTCGGTATCAAATACGAAAAACAAGAAGAACTTTTTTAGGGACTGTCCCCGCCAAAGCTATTTCAAAGCATAACAAGGGGACTGTCCCTAACCTTGATAAATAGCAGTTTAGCGGGTCCTGCCGAGGCATATTTCTCGCATCACCGCTCGAAATTCCCCAGCGAGGAATTTCTCGCTCGCTGAAAATTTTCGCTCTTGGAGACTAACG
>JAGUYA010000086.1 GCA_020061545.1 Candidatus Omnitrophota bacterium | reverse complement strand
TGGTTTTGGATTCAGGCGGGTTTTTCGCCGGCGGCCTTCAGGATGAATATACCCAGAATGTTACTCTGGATATGCAGCGCACCCTCGTAAATCTTAAAGCAATGGAATTAATGAAATATGATGCCCTGACAATCGGAGACGATGAATTTAATTTTGGCAGAGAATTTCTAGAAGAAAATATTACGAAGACAAATCTGGTCTTTCTCTCTTGCAATATTTCTGACACAGGCAAAAAGCCAGGATTGTTTAGACCCTATATTATAAAAGAAATCGCCGGCACTAAAATCGGTATAATTGGAGTAACCACTCTTTCTGCCAGGCAAAAGGCAGGCGGCTTTGAATTTACTGAACCCAAGATTACGGTTAAGCAGGCAGTGTCAGAATTAAAGAAAAACAATGTAAATATTATTGTACTCTTAAGCCATCTGGGTGAAAGCGAAGATTTAAATTTAATCAAGGACGTCGAAGGCATAGATATTCTTATCATAAGCCATAGCCGGACAAAAGAAGATCTTTTCACTAAGATAGACCGTACTTTAATCTTAAGGCCTGCCTGGCAAGGCCGCAGGCTGGGTAAGCTCTCTTTAACCGTAAAAGATAATCAAATAGCGGATTATAAAGTAGAAGATTTACGCCTTTGGGATAAAATAACCGACACCCCCGACATACTTACTATTTTACCACGTTGTTTTTCTGATAATAATTGTAAACAGGAAGGCCTGATAGGAACGTGTTCTTACCCCGGTACTCTAAAATCTCAGTGTGAATTCAGCGAAGCATCTAAGGTCGGCCTTTTGATTATTACCACAAAACTCTGTAATGTATGCAATACCGAGGCGATGGTGAAGCGTTTAAAAACATTATTCCCGGGTTTAGTTACCTCTTACCTATATTATCCTCAAGCTGCCGCTACTAAACTAATCAGTGATTTTGGGATTAAGGCTCTACCGGTTTATCTTTTAGGCAAAGAGGTAAGGCAAGAAAAAAACTTTGATAATTTAAGCGCTAATTTAGAAGTAAAAGGCGATTTTTATCTGCTCAAGCCCAATTTTAGCGGCATTGCTTATTTTCTAGAGAGAAAAAGTATTAAAGGAAGATTAGATTTATTTATAAGTTTATACGATAAAAATACTCCAGAGCTATTAGATACAATAAAGGACTTTAATCCTACGATACATTTTTTGGCAGCGGAGCAAGAAGATAGATTCCAGGCGGCTGGTGGAGGACCGGAGATTGAAGAGTATTTACGCAGTGTATGCGTGCAAAAATATTATCCTCAAGTATTTTGGAATTATATCGGTTGCCGAGCGAAAAATATTGATAGTTCCTGGTGGGATGACTGTTTAGGCAATTTAGATGCCAACAAAATCAAAAGTTGTGCCCGGGGCCGAGAGGGAGGAGACCTTTTAAGAGAAAATATTAGTCTGAATAAAGAGTTACAGATTATTTCTGGCCCTACATATCTTTTGGATAATCAGGAGATATTTAGTTCTAAAGTAACACCTAAAAAAGAAGAGTTTGAGAAGATTATTAAAAGATAAAGAGAGAGGTAAACATGGCAAAGACAAAACCTAAAATATATATTATTGACGTAACTAATCGCGATGGCGTTCAGACTTCGCGGATCTGTCTTTCTAAATTGGAAAAGACAATGATTAACCTGTATCTAAATGAGATGGGCATATTTCAGTCAGAATTTGGTTTTCCCGTTACCCATCATGAGACAAATTACTTAAATGCGAATTTAGAGTTAGCCAAAATTGGAGCGCTTTCTTCTATCCGGTTAGGAGGGTGGTTAAGAGCAACCAAGGGTGATGCGAAGAGTGCCTTTAAACTTGTGCCGGGAATAAAACACGTGAATTTATCCATTTCGACTTCTGACCAGATGATTATCCACAAATTTAAGGGAAAACTCGATCATCAGTCGGTAATAAAAGAGATGGTTGAGGCAGTAAAAGAGGCGCGCAAATTAGGGGCTGAATCTATAGGCGTAAATGCAGAAGATGCCTCGCGCACCAGAATGGACTATCTCATTGAATTTTCTCAGGCAGCAAAAAATGCTGGTTGCGACAGGATTCGTTACTGCGATACCTTAGGCTGTGATACCCCCTTTACAATTTATGAACGCATAAAACTTCTGGCAGAGGAAGTCAGGATTCCCATCGAGATACATTGTCATAATGATTTGGGGTTGGTAGTAGCCAACTCTATTGCAGGGGCAAAAGCAGCTTGTGATTGCGGCCTTGACGCTTACATTAATACCTGCGTGAACGGCATGGGTGAACGGGCAGGTAATGCAGATTTAATCTCTGTAATTTTAGCCATAAAATATGGTGGTGGTATGCAGGATTATTCTCTTGATGAGAGAATGCAACTCAAGATGGCCTGGAAAATCTGTAAATATGCCTCTTATGCCTTTGGTGTCCCTATCCCTATAAACCAACCAGGCGTAGGTAGCAATGCCTTTGCTCATGAGTCAGGGATTCATGCTGACGGTGCTTTGAAGGATAGGCGTAACTATGAACTTTATGATTTTGAGGAATTAGGCCGCGGAGAGCCTGAGATTATTGAAACCGGACGCAAAATTACTGCCGGTGAATATTCGGGTATTAAAGGTTTTAGAAATGTCTATGAGAAATTAGAGGTGGTTTTTCGCGATGACGCAGAGGCAACTCAGATTTTGGAACTGGTGCGTTATGCTAATGTGCATAATCAGAAACCGCTGGTCGATGATGAATTGAAGTTTATTGCCAAGTATCCGGAGATTGCCAGAAAGATTTTTACCATGAGTCCATAAATTAGTTATCCTGTTAGCCCGTTAGCCGGTTAGCCTGTTAAACAGGCAAACAGGCAAACAGGCAAACAGGCAAACAGATAAATGAATATCGTAATAGTCGGAACACAATGGGGAGACGAGGGTAAGGGTAAGATTATCGATCTCTTATCCGAAAAGGTGGATTATATTGTACGTTATCAAGGCGGCAGTAATGCCGGGCATACCGTGGTTACTAACAGCAAAGTTTATGTCTTTCACCTTATCCCTTCAGGTATCTTGCACAAAAGGAAGATTTGCTGTATTGGTAACGGAGTGGTGGTTGACCCGCAAGCGCTGATAAAAGAAATCCAGGATTTATCATCGGCAGGCATCTATGTTAACCAGCGCTTAAAAATTTCTTCCCTTGCCCATGCAATATTACCTTACCATAAAATCTTAGACCAGTTACGCGAGACAAAAAGGACACACAAAATAGGCACAACCGGAAGGGGTATCGGTCCTTGTTATGCGGATAAAATCAATCGTTGCGGCATAAGAATGGTTGACCTTCTAAACCCCGCTATTTTTAGAGAAAAATTAAAGGATAATTTAAAAGAAAAGAATGAAATTTTTAAGAAGGTCTATCGACACCCCGGATTTAATTTCAGTCCGATTTACCAAGATTATTTAAATTACGGTAAGTTCCTTTCTCGATACATATGTAATACTGCCGCATTGTTAAATAAGGCAATCAGAGATAAAAAAGACATTCTTTTTGAAGGTGCACAAGGGACATTTCTGGATATTGATTTTGGAACCTATCCATTTGTCACTTCTTCTTCGGCCACTGCAGGTGGGGCCTGTATCGGTGCGGGTATCTCACCGGTAAAAATAGATAAAGTAGTGGGGGTAGTCAAGGCTTATACTACTAGAGTAGGAGAAGGTCCTTTTCCTACTGAATTTCCTCCGGTCTTTGGAAAATTCATGCGGGAAAAGGGCAGTGAATTTGGCGCGACCACGGGTAGACCCCGTAGATGCGGTTGGTTTGATAGCGTAATGGTGAGAGAGGCGATTTTGTTGAATCATATCTTGGAGTTGGCAATAATGAAACTAGATGTTTTAGATGGCCTTGAGTCTCTAAAGATATGTATTGCCTACAAATATAAAGGTCGCTTATTCAAAGAATTACCCCAGGATTTAGAGGCGTTAAGAAAGGCAAGGCCTGTATATAAAGAAATGCCCGGCTGGAAGGGAACAACTAGTAAGATAAGGCGCTATCAAGATTTGCCCAGAAACGCCAGGGCATATCTATTTAGACTTCAGGATATTTTAAATACTAAGATTTCTATGATTTCCGTGGGGTCATCTCGCGAAGACATTATCTTTATATAAACAACATACAAACCTCTTGACTAAACTCATTGATTATGTTATAGTTAAGTTCCGTTCACAAAAAGAACGTGCCGCTTTTATATCAAGCATTAGACAAGGAGGTAGATAATGAGAACAAAATTATTAAAAACCGGACTGATAATATTTTTAAGTATTACTTTAGCCGGGTGCACCTTTATCTTTCAGAAAGGAAGACGTTCGGATATAGAAAAAATTGAGGAATTGTCACGCCAACTAAATGAATTGACTGACGCCAAGAGCCGGCTCGAAGAAGCCTTGAGCGCAGAGATTAAAGATAAACAAGTAGTATTGCAAATGATGAAGAAAGGCCTGGTTATTACAGTAGTAGGCGATGTTTTATTCGATTCGGGAAAGGCCAAGATCAGATCTAAGGCCTATGATATATTGAATAAAATCAGCACTGTCTTAAACGAAAATGTGCCGGGGTTAAATGTAGGGATAGAAGGGCATACGGATAATCAACCGATTAGATTTTCTGGTTGGAAATCCAACTGGGAATTATCTACTGCGCGTGCCTTGAGTGTTCTGCATTATCTGGTTGATGAAAAGGGCGTTTCGCCTGAGCGCGTATCCGCAATTGGTTATGGTGAATATCGAGCCGTTGCTTCTAATGATACGGTTGAAGGCCGGCAGGCAAATCGTCGGGTGGAAATTGTCATCCTCCCCCAGCTGACAAAAGCAAAAGAGACACCGGAAGCCGAAGTTGTAGAGACAAAAGAAAAGCTTAAATAAGTGAGGCCCCAACTTATGGAACGAAGTGAGCATAAGTTGTAAGGCCGAACTTATCC
>JAGUYA010000019.1 GCA_020061545.1 Candidatus Omnitrophota bacterium | reverse complement strand
GGGTAACATTTAATATGAGTCAATTCGCACTTGTTTTACTACCGTTTTGTGGTATAATAATAAAAAATTTTCCGAAGAGATTATCTAGTAGGTTATCTTCAAACGGAAGATTCTTAACAAGGATGGTTTATGGAGAAGGACAAAGATATTTTTCCAGGAATCCCGAACAAAGCTATTGAGACCATCTTTTGGTTGATGGCTATTTCAATAGCTATCTTTTTAAATCTATCCCCCCAGATATTCAAAAAGACCAACCCTATTTTTATAATTATCCTTATAACTCCTTTCTTAATTATTATTTTAAGCAGAATTTGGCGCCTTGTTCAGTCCGAGGCTAAAAGAATTATATCGCTACTGATTTTTAGTTTAATTGTACTAATACCACTTTTATTAATAACAACAAAAGCTGCAGAGCTAGTAATGTTTTATTATTTACCTGCAGTAATTGCTATTTCAATGGCACTCCTGGTGGTAATGGATCCGCGCATATATGTAATTATCCTTGTGGGATTGTGCGTATTTTTTTTAGGGGAGGCATTCTTCGGTATTAGTATAACCGTTGAAGGAGAACTTAAATACCCGATAATGTTTTTGAGAATATTTTCTTTGACATTCTTAACTATATTTATCTATTATTTATACACTAAAGAAACCTCTATGCGTAAAAAATTAGATGCGTTAATTGATAAATTGAAGACACTTGACCGCGTGAAGTCTGACTTTGTAGCAAATGTATCGCACGAACTACGTACACCTTTGACTTCAATAAAAAACGCAGCCATTTTGCTGGAAAAGAAGATAAGTGGACATGAAAAGGAAATTTCTGTTTCTGATGAGGAACTTTTGAATATTATAATATCAAATGTCGATAGGCAATCTCGCTTGATAGGCGAACTTTTGGATTTAGCTAAGATAGAAAAGGGTAAATTAAGTATGACTCGCTCTTCGGTGGATATTGGAAAAGTAGCGGAAGAAGCGCTGAAGTCTATAGCCATACAGGCAACCACAAAGAATATAAAAATTATTGCCGATATCCAGCAGAATCTACCTAAGATTTATGCTTCAGAAGATCGGATAGCTGAGGTTTACACAAATCTTTTGGATAACGCTATAAAATATAATAAAGAAAATGGTAAGGTTATATTACAGATAAGGTCTATTGGCGATAAGATAGAAAGCATTGTTGAAGATACAGGTATCGGAATATCGCCAGAGAATTTGGGTAAGCTTTTTGATAGATTTAGGCAGCTTGAAGATGCTCTCAAGCATAAAAATAAAGGTGTAGGTCTAGGGTTGGTTATTACAAAAGAGATTATAGAATTACACGGAGGCAGGATTTGGGTTGAGAGTAAACTAGGTGTGGGTAGTAAATTTATATTTACGCTACCGCGGGGTTTAAGAGAAGAGGATCAAAGGTTATTTAAAAATGAAGGATAAAAAAATACTTTTAATAGAAGATGAGCCGGATGTATTAAAGACATCGCTGATTTTTTTAGAATCGGAAGGGTTTAAAGTTATAACCGCCACTGATGGGATAGAGGGTTTGCATAAGACTAGGAGTGAGAATCCAGACTTGATAATTATGGATATTATGCTTCCTAAACTCGATGGATATAAGCTTTGTCGAATGTTAAAGTTTGATGAGAAATATAAACATATTCCCATTATCCTGTTTACAGCACGGGCTCAAGAGTCAGATGAACAGATGGGCAAAGAGGTTGGAGCTGATGCGTATATTATGAAGCCCTTTGAGCCACAAGTTTTGATAGAGAAGATCGGGGAACTGCTGAAATAATATCCTAATAATATACCTAAGAAAGAAATATGTAATACAAACGATGTAATCTGGAGGCAAGATGGTCAATAAAATAGAAGTAATTGATTTATTATTAAAACATGGTTTGATTACACAGGATCAGGTTGATAAGGCAAGAGAAGAAACTAAGCGCACAGGTTTGAGCATAGAAAAGGTATTGGAAAAATTAGGTTTTATTACTGAAGAAGACATTGCAAATGTACGCGCTGTCGTTTTGGGCGTTCCTTATATGGATTTATCCAATTATATTATCGACACAGAGCTAATAAAATTGATTCCTGAAAATTTGGCAAAGAAATATAAAACGGTCCCACTTTTTAAGATTGGTGATACTTTGACTGTGGCCATGGTTGACCCCAAAAATATTGCGGCCTTAGATCAAATACGCGAAGTAAGTAAAATGGACACCATTGAACCAGTTTTAGCTTCAGAGAAAGGAATCCAGAAAATTTTAGATTCTTATTATGGTTCTGTTGAATCAATAGAAGAGATAATAAGCTATATTAATAAAGAAAAGATTGCTGAAATAGAGAAAAAGAGTTTGATAGAGATTGCTGAAGAGACGCCAATTATAAAGGTGGTAAACATCATTGTTATGCAGGCAGTTAAAGATAGGGCATCTGATATACATATTGAACCAACAGAAGATAAGTTAAGAGTGCGTTGCAGAATCGATGGTATATTACATGAAATAAATACTCTTCCAAGAAAGTTACAGAGTGCAATTATTTCAAGAATTAAAGTTTTATCTAAGATGGACATTGCTGAAAGTAGAAGGCCGCAGGATGGGAGGATTCGGTTGAGGCTAGAGGCCAAGGATTTGGATATAAGGGTTTCTGCCTTTCCTACGATTCATGGTGAAAATGTAGTGATGAGATTATTGGATAAATCTTCAGTTTTGTTGGGGTTAAGGGAATTAGGTTTTTCAGAACAAGAATTCAGCGCCTTTGATAGACTTATCCGGCGTCCTACCGGCATTATCCTCATAACCGGACCGACCGGAAGCGGTAAAACAACTACTCTTTATGCAGCATTATCTACCATAAACTCTAT
>JAGUYA010000039.1 GCA_020061545.1 Candidatus Omnitrophota bacterium | reverse complement strand
TCCGTAAGTTATGCGCTCATTTAATGAAAGTAAAAGCGTCAGTAAGAAGGATTTGTGACAGATGTAAGATTATTAAAAGGAGAGGGATTGTCCGTGTAATATGCCCCAATCCAAAACACAAACAAAAACAGGGCTAAAATACAAAGATAAAGGGAGGAAAGGTGCCAAGAATTATAGGCGTGGATATACCCAAAGAAAAAAGGATTGAGATTGCTTTGACTTATCTATACGGTATAGGCAGGACATTGTCTAATAGAATTCTTAAAGAAGCGGGTATAAATCCTGATAAACGCGCTAAAGATTTAACCGAGGAAGAGGTTTCGCATATAACTAATACTATACAAAAAAGCGGTTATAAAGTCGAAGGAGATTTACGTCGGGAGATATCACAAAATATAAAAAGATTGATGGATATTGGGTCCTGGAGGGGCTTACGCCATAAAAAAGGTCTTCCGGTAAGAGGTCAACGCACGCGCACAAATGCCAGAACTCGAAAAGGCCCGCGTAAAGGCGGGATGGCGGTTATAAAGAAGGTTGTGGACGAGAAAAAAGCCGCGCCCATAGCTAAGCCCCGTTAAAAATACCAAAGCTAAAATGGGATAAATCAAGATTTCTCACGGGGTAAGCCAAAAGGGGGATAATGAATGGCAGTAAAAGATAAGGCAAAAAAGAAAAAAATCGCAAAAGGCATCACTTCTGGTATAGCCCATATTCAGGCCAGCTTCAACAACACCATAATTACCATAACCGATAAGCAAGGCAATGCGCTGGTTTGGTCTGCGCCTGGTATAGTGGGCTATAGCGGCTCAAAAAAATCTACACCTTTCGCTGCTCAAGTAGCTGCAACTGATGCAGCAAGAAAGGCAAAAGAAATTGGGATTAAAGAACTGGATGTCTATGTAAAAGGTCCGGGTTCAGGCAGAGAATCAGCTATTAGGGCGCTACAAGCTACAGGTTTGACTATCACATCTATCAGAGATGTCACACCTATTCCGCATAATGGCTGTCGGGCAAAAAAAAGAAGGAGAGTATAAAATAAATGGGTCGATACATAAATGCTGTTTGTAGATTGTGTAGACGTGAAGGAGAAAAATTATTTTTAAAAGGCCCCCGGTGTACTACTCCAAAATGCGCTCTGGCTAAAAGAAGCTATACTCCAGGTCAGCACGGTCAGGGTAGGCGACAGAAGCTTTCTAACTATGGTTTACAGCTAAGAGAAAAGCAGAAAGCAAAGTGGATGTATGGAGTTTTAGAAAGACAGTTCCGCAGATATTTCCAGATTGCCTCTAAATCTAAGGGCGTAACCGGAAAGGTACTCTTGCAGCTATTAGAGAGAAGATTAGATAACGTTATCTTCAGATTAGGATGGGGTCTTTCGAGGGCGCAAAGCCGACAGATTGTGCGCCACAATTTTGTCTATGTAAATTCCAAGCGTGTAAATATACCGTCTTATTTAATTAATAAAGACGATATTATTCAATTAGAAGCTAAAGAAGACGCAAAGAAAAAAATCAAAGAGAATCTAGAACTTACCCGTGAGAGGAGTATTCCTTCTTGGTTAGAATTCGACCCCAATGAGCTAAAAGCAAAGGTCTTAAGATTACCAGAAAAAGATGATATTCCTAGCGCTATTCAAGAGCAATTAATAGTGGAGTTGTATTCAAAGTAATAAATCCAAATGTCAAAACTCAAAATTCAAAATAAATCCAAAGCACAAATATCAAATCACAAAATTTTAGTTTTGATATTTGTCATTGGGATTTTGAATTTATTTTGTCATTTGGATTTTGTCATTTGGATTTTACCCGCATAAGTCAATAGGAGGAATAGATGGGTACAAAATGGAGAGATTTCCAGTTACCAAGAAGACTGGAATGCGATGAATCTAGTTACACAAATATGTATGGTAAATTTTCTGCTGCTCCGTTTGAAAGAGGTTATGGCGTAACCCTGGGTAATTCCTTAAGACGAGTTTTACTTTCTTCTATAGAAGGTAGCGCTGTAACTTCGGTTAAGATACAGGGTGTGCAACATGAATTTTCTACTATACCAGGGGTGCTCGAAGACGTTCCTGAGATAATTCTGAATATAAAGAGTCTGGTATTAAACTCGCATTCCAAAATACCCAAGACAATATACATAAAAAGAAATACCAGGGGTGAGATTAAAGCAAAGGATATCGAGGTAGATGAGACGATAGAAATAATTAATCCGGATTTACCTATTGCCACCCTAACCAAAGATACGAAGTTTCAGGTGGAAATGGAAGTAGCCAGGGGTAGAGGTTATGTCCCCCAGGAATTAAATAAAAGAGAAGGTATTGCTATAGGCGTAATTCCTATAGATTCTATATTTAGCCCGGTCAAAAAAGTGAATTTTTCTGTAGAGAATACACGGGTCGGCCAGAGGACAGATTATGACAAATTGATATTAGAAATATGGACAAATGGCGCAGTAAACCCTAAGGATGCTCTCCTCTATGCCTCCAATATCTTGCAAAGACATTTAGATATTTTTGTTAGCTTTGGTCAGTTACCCGAAGAAATAGAAGAGGAACCAGAAATGACCAAGGAAGAGATAGCTTTATACGAGAAATTGAAACTGCCTATATCTGAACTGGAATTATCAGTGAGAAGTTCAAATGTCTTGAGAGAAGCCAATATTAAGACTATCGCGGATTTAGTAAAGAGGACCGAAGAAGAAATGTTGAGTTTTAAAAATTTCGGTAAAAAATCTTTAACTGAAATAAAAGAGCTTCTAGCAGGAATGGGTTTAACTCTGAGGATGCAGATTGACTCCAAAAAATTAAAAAAGGCTTAAGTTTATGAGACATAGTAAAACAAGATTGCAACTAAATCGTTTTACCAGCTGGCGCAAGGCTTCACTAATAAGTTTAACTAAAGCCCTGATTACACATCAGCGGATTAAAACTACAATGCACAAAGCCAAAGCAGCAAAACCATTGATAGATAGACTGATATTTTTGGGCAAAAAAAATTCTCTTTCAGCAAAGAGGCAAGTCTATAGGATATTGGGTAATCATAGGCTCGTAAGTCTGCTTTTTAATGACATTGCCCCGCGTTTTGCGAATAGAATTGGTGGTTATACCAGAATTCTTAATCTTAAGGAAAGGCGAGGCGATAACGCACAGTTAGCAATTTTAGAGCTTACAGAAATTAAAGAAAAGGAGCCGAAAAAAATTAAAACCAAGGCAGAAAAGCAACCTGAAGCGATCGAGGAAAAACCCCTTAAAGAAGAAAAGCTCAAAATAGAACCGGTGACAGCTGTAAAAGAAAAACCACCCATTACCAAAAAACCCGCGAAGCAATTTTTAGGGGGTTTAAGAAGAATATTTAAAAAAGAAAGGGATTCTTTATAATAAAGATATCTCGATGGTAACATATTTAAGGCTGGCCAAACGTGTACAAAATTTAAATCCTTCCTCTACTCTTGCCATAACCGCAAAAGCCAAAAAATTAAAATCCGAAGGACGCGATATTGTAAACTTAGCTTCCGGAGAACCCGATTTTGATACCCCTGATTTTATTAAAGACGCTGCCATAGAAGCTATAAAAACAGGTTTCACCAAATACACGCCTACCACTGGTATTCCAGAATTAAAGAAAATCATTTCGGAAAAATTTAGGAAAGATAATTCCCTCAATTACGATTCCAGCCAGATAGCTGTTTCCTGTGGTGCAAAACACAGTATATTCAATGCGTTATTTGTATTAGTAAATAAAGGGGATGAGATATTAATACCTTCTCCTTATTGGGTAAGTTATCCTGAAATAGTTAACCTTTGCCAGGGAAAACCCCATTTTATTGAAACTTTACCGGAAAATAATTTCAAGATAACAGTTAAGGACTTAGAAAAACACATTAATTCCAAAACAAAACTAATTATACTGAACAGTCCTTCTAATCCTACAGGATGTGTCTATGCAGAAAATGAGTTAAGAGAAATAGCGCGCATCTGTGCAGCTAAAAAGATTTTTGTCATTAGTGATGAAGTATACGAAAAACTTATATACGACAATTTAAAACACGTATCCATTGCATCTTGCGGAAAGGATATATACAACTTCACTATTACTGTGAATGGCGTATCAAAAAGTTATTCTATGACCGGATGGCGCATTGGATATTTAGCTGGCCCTCCTGATATAGTGGATGCCGTGGCTAAATTACAGGACCATTCTACATCTAATCCCTCATCCATTAGTCAAAAGGCAGCGCAAGCAGCATTAAATGCTGGGGTTGAGTTCTCCAAGTTCATGCTTAGTGAGTTTCAGAAAAGAAGGGATTATGCGCTGGAGAGATTAGGCAAAATGGGAAGAATCGGTTTTGTAAAACCCCAGGGAGCATTCTATATATTCTGCGATATTTCTAGGTTTGGATTGGATTCTCTAACTTTTGCTAATCGTTTACTTGAAGAAGCCTCTGTGAGCCTTATTCCAGGGATAGGGTTTGGTAGAGATGACTATGTGCGTATAAGCTTTGCCATAAATCTTGAACAGTTAGAAAAGGGAATGGACAGATTAGAAGAATGGATGAATAAAATATAAATGATAAATCCAAAATCCAAATACTACCAAATCCCAAATAAATCCGAAATCCCAAATCCAAAATTGTTTGGAATTTGGAAATTGGGATTTATTGGTAGTATTGGTAATATTTGAAATTGGGATTTTTCTTTTAATTTATATGGGTAAAACTATTGCAGAAAAGATTTTAGGTAATCATGCAAGCAAAGAATTGAAAGCAGGAGATTTTGCAGTATGTAAAGTTGATTTTGCCTTTGGTCAGGATGGCGCATCATCTATTATCATGGATAGATTAGAAGAATTGGGTGTAAAGCGAATAAAGACAAAGTTCTGTATGGTGATTGACCATAACGCACCCTCTCCAAATGAAGGTGTTTCCAGAATCCATAAAAGAATGCGTGAATTCAGCCAGAATTATGCTACCCAACTTTATGACATTGGCTGTGGCGTTTGCCATCAGGTTATTCCTGAATCCGGACGAATATTGCCTGGAGATTTGATTTTAGGCGCAGATTCGCATACCTGTACTTATGGTGCAGTGGGTGCTTTTTCTACGGGTGTCGGCTCTACGGATTTAGCCATTACTTTAGCTACAGGAAAAAACTGGTTTAAGGTACCGCAAACTATGAAAATATTAGTCAAGGGCAAGATACCCAAGGGTGTATTTGCTAAAGATATTATCTTATACATTATCGGTAATATAGGTTCTCATGGAGCAACGTATAAAGCAGTGGAATTCTATGGTGAGGTAATGGATAAATTAGATATGGATGGTCGTTTTACCATCTCTAATATGGTTGTTGAGATGGGTGCTAAGGCAGGATTTATGCCTCAGGATAAAAAGACAGTCGCCTGGTTAAAACAAAAAGTTTCTAAAAATAAAAGTATAAAGCCAGTTGCTGCTGACAAAGGCGCAAGATATACAAAAGTCTTGGAATACGACATCTCAAAACTCAAACCTCAGGTATCCTCTCCGCATAGCGTAGATAATGTGGTACCTGTAGATAAACTAAAGGGAGTCAAAATAAACGAAGCATTTTTAGGTACCTGTACTAATGGTAGACTCCAAGATTTAAAAATAGCCGCTACAATATTGAAAACAAAAAAAATTGCTCCGGGGGTAAAATTTATTATTTCTCCTGCTTCGCGCACAATCTTTTTAGAAGCTTTAAAATTGGGTATTATAGATATATTTATTAAATCAGGTGCGGTAGTAGTGTCTCCTGGATGCGGTCCTTGTGTCGGAACGCACAACGGCATTCCTGCTGATGGCGAAGTGGTTATCTCTACTGCGAATAGAAATTTCAAAGGTAGAATGGGTAACCCCAATGCCTTTATTTACTTGGCTTCGCCAGCAACGGTAGCTGCATCTGCGCTTGGTGCCAAGATTACTGACCCACGTGAATATTTATAAGTGAGGACATAAGTTATGGAGCTTTATATTAACAATTAGGTACGACATAACTTATATGTCCGAACTTATCCCCC
>JAGUYA010000020.1 GCA_020061545.1 Candidatus Omnitrophota bacterium | reverse complement strand
TGCTCGTCCCGCTCCATGTAGGCAAACAGCTTTTTCTTTCCTTAAATATCTCTGAAACCTTTCCCTCCACATTAAAAAACGTTTCTCAGTCGTTAAATCAAAATAAATTACCTCTTCCGGAGATAACCTTGCTTTATAAGGCATTGTAGAGCCGTCTATTGCGCAACGGATAATGGGGTCACAGCGAAAATCAGCTCCTAAAGTTCTAGCGTACTCTTTTATTAGTGGTATCTCCTCTTTATTAGCATTTAAGGCCACTGTTTTTATTCTTAGAGGGAGTTTATGTTGTATTATAAGATTGATACCTTGCCAACATTTATCAAAAAAGTTTTCTGTGCGTGTAACGCCGTTATATGTCTCTTTTGTTTTACCGTAAACTGAAATCTGAATAACATAAGGAGGATATTTACAAAAATAATCTACAATTTTATGCGTAAGTAAACTACCGTTTGTATATAAGATAACAAGAAATCCTTTCTTTTTAAGATAACCGTAGAGCTCTAAAAAATCCTTTCTTAATAAAGGTTCCCCTCCGGTTATTTCTATCCATAAACATCCTACCCCAGCGAGCTCATCAAAGATATGACATAATTCTTCATAAGAACACTCCTTTTTTCTGTAATCTTGGATGCGATAACAATGGATACATTTGAGATTGCAATGGAATGTAAATTCAATAGCCGCAGCCAAAATGTCTTTCTTATTTTTCTGACAGAGACCTCTTCCTCCTATGCTGGTTATCTCTTGAACGGTGGACTTAAGCATTATTAAATAGTTTTTCTATTGCTTCTTTTCTCTTTAAAGCTACCTGACAAGGGTAATCGTCTCTTTCAACGCCGCCCCTATTGCAGATATCACACAAAAGAAACAAATTGCATTCCCTGCATTCGCATCCTAAAAGAGGCATCCTTGAGCGAATCTCTAATAAATTTTGCCATGCCTGCTTAAAGGTATATTCTGTTAAAGAAAAATTTTGGGACTCTGGAAGGCAAGGGTATGACCTATGGACATCTAATTCTCCATAGGGGTTAATCTCAAATACATTTGGTCCTGCTACACAACGATAAAAATCAAAAGAATTTTGGTTTGAGGGCTTTTTTAAAAGTTTATAACGATGCTTTAACTGGATTACTCGTCTTTCGTCAGATAATTCATATTTTATTAAATCCTCATCTGATATTCTTGCTTTAAGAGATTCCATCGAACCATCTAATTTACTACGAATCATTGTGTTACAAATTGCCTTTGTCCCTAATTCCTTAGCATAGGCCTTAATCTTTGGTATCTCTTCTTTATTAAGTTGCATAATATTACTTTTGATTTTGATATGGATACCTGCTTTAAGCAATAGGTCTATCCCTTCAAGGCACTTCTTAAAATTACTCCTTACTCCTGTAATATTTCCATAGATATCTTCGTTAATTGCATGGAGAGACACAGCAACAGAATTGGGTGACACCACTTTAAAACAATCAATGATTTCAGAAGTAATAAGTGTGGCGTTAGTAAAAAGAGTAATGAGAAATCCTTTTTTCTTTGCATAAATATATATGTCTAAAAAATCCCGGCGCAGCAAAGGTTCCCCTCCTGTTATAATAAGCCACAGGCATCCTACCTCTCTGAGTTCATCCATTATTCTACAAATCTGCAAGAAATCCATTTCTCTTCTATCAGCATTATTAACTATTCCACAATGAATACATCTCTGATTACATCTGTAGGTAATGTTGAAGCTGCCCACCAGAGGGATTGAATTCGAATCTACGGACGAATTCAGAAAATCCGCCAGGGTTACAGTTGATATATCAATCGTATTCATGGATTATTTAATAGACGCGGTTATCTATTTAACTAACTCAATACAGCCCATCGCCTCCAAGTCTCTTGTAAATCCCTCGATATCCTCTTCCAATTGCTTCTCCGACATACCGTATTCTACTGTTCCTTTTCTTATAATCTGCCTCAGGCTTAATTTTCCATTAATCAATCTCCAGAAGAATACCCCGGATTCATTCAATGTATATATAGAGTCGACCTCATCTACCTTCCTGGCAATGGGAACCAGTATTGTTTCATTATCAATCTCGCGACAAACAATATTTGAGCTCTTTCTGTATATTTTGTCCCTAATTTCTTTCTTTGGCATAATAATCTCCTCCTTTAGAATAGTTCTCTGTTTACCTTTTATGTGCAAATCCTTCTTAAATTTGATTCGTATTTTTTATTTTATTGTATCACGGCCCAGAGGAGAACACAACAATTAACTAGGATAACTCCCGCTGCCAAGCCTTCACTTAAAGGAAACTTCTCCTGCGGTTATCCTCGTGAGAGCCTGGGCACGTAATTCTGCAATTTTACAATAGTAATCAAAATACATTCTCTGGATATGGCTATATGCTACGCAAATAGCAGAGCATTTATTACACAAAAAATAAATTTTACATTTTTTACATCTTGAATTAACAGCTATTTTTTGTGCACGTATCTTCTTTAGCATCTCTACTCCTGCCTTAAAGGAACCTTTTAATAAGTTATAACTAGCCTGGTATGGAAACATATGACATATATGCATATTTCCGTAAGGATCTATGTTAAAAGAGGTGGCTCCTGCATCACAAGTGTAAAGGGAAGATGGCCTTAGTTTGCCTTTATGCTTAGAATAAAGGTCAAACCAAGAAAAAAGTCTTTCTTTACTTAATGTACCGTCCAAATCAAGATTCACTACTTCTTCTGGCGAAAGTATTAATTCTGAAGAAAACCAAGAATCGTCTATGCGCGGATAAAGTGTAGTATCGTATCTAAACTTGCATCCGTAAATAGAAGCTAAATCTCTAATTTTAATAATATCTTCCTTGTTTATTCGAGTTACGGTGGTTTTTATTTCGAAACTTAATCCTTCATTAAAAAGTAGCTTTAATCCTTTTATACAGCTGTAATACGCTTTACCGCAGCGGCAAAATTTTGCGTATGTTTTTTCTGAAGCGCCGTATACACTTACCTCTATGCAGAAAGGAGGCATTCCCAAAAAAGTTTTTACTATCTTAGGGCTTATTAAAGTGCCATTAGTAAGAACTGTAACTATCATGCCTTTCTTTTTGGCATAACCATAAATTTCTGTAAAATCCTCTCTTAATAAAGGTTCTCCTCCGGTAAATCTTATCCACAGGCAACCGGCTTCTACAATCTTATCCAATATATTTATAACCTCTATTGTAGAAAGTTCCTTATCCGTTTTTTTATCTACCACATAACAATGTATACAATTTAAGTTGCATCTGTAGGTTAACTCTAAATTACATATAAGGGGAACCTTTTTCTCGATGCTTTTTTTATCTAAATAAAATTGTAAATCCCTGCCCGTATAACTATAATCCATAATTAGCCTCTGTTTAGTTTCTCCCAGCGTAATTTTGCTATACGACATAAATACGGTACAGGGGCAAATATATCTTTGCCGCTTTCATCTTTCCACCAGCC
>JAGUYA010000021.1 GCA_020061545.1 Candidatus Omnitrophota bacterium | reverse complement strand
TATTTTTATATATTATATAGAGCGCTTTCAACCACGGATTACACGGATAAATGTCTTGGATTTCACGGATACGCTTTGAGTTTCACTGCTTTTTTAAAGTAGGGGGCTTTGTATTATTACCACGGGATGATATTTTAATTTGCCCCCTAGTTTTCATTGAAGAAAAAACAGCCCTGCCTTTGTCGTAGGTGTTGGAAACAGTGGATATATTCCCGTAAGAAAGTATACCATAGATCCTTCGGCTGTTGGCCTAAGGATCAAGAAAAGTTTTTAGGTTAAAACTTTTCTTGACCTACGAGGTGGTAAATATTCAGTGTAATCCGTGTTAAATCTGTGCTATCCGTGGTTCAAATTGGACATTTATAATCTTATTAAAGAGCAAGATTGGACATTTTTGTTGTTATTGAACATTTCAATAGCCACATTGGACATTTTATTTAATCCGCAAGCTCCTTATGACTCTTTGAAATATTGGTTCGTATTTAGAAAACCTCTGGGTTGAGCTACAACAGGTAATTACATAAACACGTTGCTTCTTAATCCAGACCCCGGTAAGTATTCGTAGGGATAAATTCCCTACTTTATTGTCAAACCTAAGCCATCTACCCTGGTCTCTTCCAGCAAATAAGTCTCCTTCAGAAACATTGTCCTTTACCCCTGGTAGGACTCTCATTATCTCTTCTTTATTTGCCTCATATAATATATCTAACGGAGCTTCTTGCGGCAGGCGTCCTGCTGTTATGGTGATATTTTCCTGAACCCCCTCCTTACTTGCCTTTGGAAGACGCGCTATTACAATGGTATTCTTGAAACCCTCGTCTTTTTTCCAGAAGCGAGGCAATATAATAGAAAATCCGTATTCCTGGTTAGTATAACGGCTCCACCAAAGGTCGCATCCGCTAAAGAATAAGCTCATTATTAATAACGTTATCAATCCTATCCTTCTGGTCATTTTTTTAAAAGCCACTGCTAGTAGCAGGAATTAAGCTGCCCTGGGTAAATTTAATGATAATAGGCCCTGCCACCACAATCATTATCACAGGAAGAATAAAAAACAGTAAAGGAAAAAGAATCTTAAGAGAGGCTTTAATCGCAAACCTCTCGCCTTTTTGGAAACGGTTGTCACGGGTATCCTGAGCAAGATTCTTTAGTGCCTCTTCCATTGAAATGCCCATACGCTCTGCTAGAATTATTGTCCGAGAAAAACTGCTTATATCAGGCAGCCTCAATCTGTCTGCCATTGCCTTTAATGCCTCAGAACGGCTTCTGCCCACCTGAATTTCATGCATTACTGTTGCCAATTCTTCAATAAACGGGTTGGAAAGGGAATTTTTGAGTATCCAGCGCAAAGCAGACAAAAAGTCTAACCCTGCTCCAATGCATAAATCTATAAGGTCCACTGTCTCAGGCAAAAACTTAACGATGGCGTCTTTTCTACTCCTTACTTTACTGTTTATAATTATATCGGGTAGGAAAAACCCTACTAAACCAGCTATCCAGGCGAAACTTGCAGAAACAGCTATAGCCACCAAAATTCCCAATCCCACCAACAATAACTCTTTTAACAAAAAAACCTCCAACGCTCCAAAAGGGAGTTTAAGGAAATCTAATTTTTCCTGCAGGCTGTTAATATAGCTTAATTTGAGAAAAGGCCTGTTAATAAAGACAGATGCCTTTTTAAAAACCGCAGGAAAACCAGAAACAAAGAAATTAGGCAGCTGTCTCTGAACTGGCAAACCCCAAAACTCCCCAGTAAGAGATGGCCTTAATCTTAACCTGGTAGACGGAAAAATACCTAAGGCAATCAGGCATACCGAGGCAATAATAAGAGCAAAAACCAAATAAAGCATCATTTTAAGTCCTTTAGATTCTCAGTGTACTAATCCTCTTTATTAGATACATCCCAATTATCTGGGCTAAAACAGCAGCTATTAATAAACCCTTGCCTAACTGCGTCTCTAACATAACATCAAAGTGATTGGGGTTTTGTTTGTAAATATATAGCGCAAAAAATATGGGTAAAACTGCCATAATTATACCCTGAAGCTTACCTTGTAGAGTGAGGGTATAAATCCTTTCCTTTAGTTTTACATTATTGCGAATAGTGTCTATTAATCGACTCAAAACCTTCGTCAGATCCCCTCCTGTCTCTTTGGCAATAATAATGGATGCAACTAACAAATTTACCTCCTCTAACCGCACTCTCTGGCGCAACTCTATCAGAGAGTCATCTAAACTTATGCCTAACTTATTCCTCTTAAGGACTAAGCCAAGCTCCTGAGAAATAGGAGGGCTCATCTCCTCGCAGACCACCTCCAGCGCCTGCATAAAGCTTAAACCTCCTTTTAATGAACTAGAGAGAATAACCAGCGCATCCACAAGCTGAGACTGAAGTTTCTTTATTCTGTTTGTCTGATTTATTCCTACAAGCAAGCCAGGAAAGACTAAGCCAAACACCGCTCCTATGATTGCGCCTAACAGATTGGGCAGCAGAAAAAAACCTGCACCGGCAAAAATTAAAGGGCAAACCGATAAAAAAATAACGTTCTTTTTTTCTATAAATACAAAACTATCATCTAATTTAGCTCTTACTCCTTGCATTCGCTTAGCCTGCCAATTTCTCCAAGAATTAGAAAGATAACTGGCCAGGAGATTAGAAAGGATAAATGCTGCTGTAAAAACAGTTAAATAAACCAATAAGAACATACCTAGTAGTTCGTTCTGTAAATAACATAACATTTATGCAAGGACAATTTCATCCATTTTATAATGCCAACGGAAGATTGTAGGTTCCTGATTTATTT
>JAGUYA010000156.1 GCA_020061545.1 Candidatus Omnitrophota bacterium | reverse complement strand
GGCATCGGTAGAATATCTGGATAAAGCTTTAGAGTTAATTAAGAATAAAAAGATAGATTGTCTGGTTACCTGTCCTGTCTCTAAAAAGGCAATAAACTTAGCAGGTTTTAAGGGTTTTTCTGGACATACAGACTACCTGGCTTCTGCTACAAAGACAAAGCATTTCGTAATGATGTTATTAAATAAAAGATTAAAGATTAGTCTGGTCACTCGCCATATCTCCTTAAAAGACGTTCCTGGGCAATTAAACAAAGATAAAATATATAAGACCATCATTTTGACCTATAAATCCTTAAAAGAGTTATTTGGCATCAAAAATCCGCGTATCATAGTATGTGGATTAAATCCACATGCCTCTGATAATGGAGTTATGGGAAAGGAGGAGAATAGAATTATAAAGCCTACGTTAATACGTTTAAAAAGAAAGACAAAAGGTATATGTATTGATGGCCCACAACCAGCAGATATAGCCATTTTAAAAGCAGCGCAAAAAGAATACGACTGTGTAATTGCTATGTATCATGACCAGGCATTAATTCCCTTAAAAATATCCGGTGGTTACACAGGTGTAAATCTTACCCTTGGCCTTGGGTTTGTGAGGACATCTCCTTTACACGGCACTGCTTTTGATATTGCTCCAAAATTTAACTTAGCTAATCCCGCATCTCTAATTGAAGCAATCAGACTCGCAATAAGATGTACCTTAAACCAAAAAAAAGGTTAGGCCAGAACTTTCTTGTTGATAAAAATATACAGAGGAAGCTAATCACTGCCTATGAATTGAAGGCATCTGACTGCGTATTGGAGATAGGTGCAGGATATGGAGAGTTAACCATGTTGATTGCCCATGATGCAGCTTTTGTTTATGCCTTGGAGATAGACCCTGCTTTATGTAAGACCTTAAGAGATAATACTCAGGGATATGCAAATATAAAAATAATTAACCAGGATATATTAAGATTTAATTTAAGAAGATATTTTGGAAGGCTAAAAAATAAAATAAAAGTAGTAGGAAATATCCCATATTATATTACCACACCTATTATTGAACATCTCTTAAGGTATCGGGATAAGATTGAAACTATTTTTATTACTCTGCAGAAGGAATTTGCTAAAAGGATAACTGCTCACCCTGGTTCAGGTGATTACAGTTCTTTCAGTTGCTTTGTGCAATATTACAGTATTTCGGGAATACTCTTTTTTATAAAAAAGACTAGTTTCTCACCCATTCCAAAAGTAGATTCTTGCGTCGTCGAGTTAAAGATAAGAGAGAAGCCAGCCGTCCAAGTAAAGAATGAAAAATTGTTCTTTCGGATTATCAGAAGTGCTTTTAATCAGAAGAGAAAGACCTTAAGAAATAGTCTGGATGGTGTTATTCCTTTACGAAAACTATCCCGCTTTTTCCAAGTTTATAACATTGATCGCCATATCCGGCCAGAGGACCTTACCTTAAGAGACTTCGCCAATCTTGCTAACCTATAAAAAATCCTAATTTTCCTTGACAAAATAATTTTATTTAGTAAAATATAGGTCTAATTAAATTGTGGGGTAAACCACATGTTTTTGAAGTTATTACTCTACATATCTCTATATGTGGTATATGCTTGAAATTAAAAAAATTAAGAGTTTGTATAAAAAGGGAAAATCTGCTGCAGAGGTAGGCAAAGAATTGGGAATTTCTTGGCGAAAAGTAATTTATCTTATGGATAAATATGGGATTAAACGCCGTTCACGCAGCGAAGCTATTTATTACAAACATAATCCTAATGGAGATCCCTTTAAAATTAAAACAAAATTAACACCACAAGAACAATGTTTAAAAGCCTTGTCATTGGGATTATATTGGGGTGAAGGCTCTAAATACAATCCTATCTCAATACGATTAGCTAATTCAGATCCATCTTTACTAAGAACATTTATTAAGTTCTTAAGAGATATATGTGGCGTAAATCCTCAGAAAATTAAATTATGGTTGACCATTCACGATGATATATCAATTGAAAAGGCTCTAAACTTCTGGAGCGATCAGTTGAATATGCCTCTTTCGCAATTTAGTAAAACAGTAGTTATCAATCATCGTGGAAACGCCACTTATAAAAACAAGTCTTTTTATGGTACAGCGACGGTATGTGTTCATAATATGAAACTCAGACAAATTATGCAGAAATGGTTAGAAGACTATGCCCACGTAGCTTAAGTCGTCAGAGCACATGCATGGTAAAAGCCTTAAGGTCATCCCGACGCTGGAGTAGCTCAGTCGGCAGAGCACGTCATTGGTAATGACGGGGTCACGGGTTCGATTCCCGTCTCCAGCTTGTGAAGAAAAATTATATTAGATTATGCGCGAAATTATTACTTTAGAGTGCACGGTTTGTAAAAATAGAAATTATACTACCACCAAGAATAAAAAGAAACATCAGGATAAATTAGAGATAAATAAATTCTGCAAATTTTGTTATAAGCATACCCTGCATAAGGAAATTAAATGAGATTAGGGGTGTCGGTTAACTGGTAAACCACTGGTCTCCAAAACCAGCACTGGGGGTTCAAGTCCCTCCGCCCCTGTGTTATAAAAGTGCGGGCCGACTCCTGCCGCTCCTGTTGTTAAGAGTCGAACCTAAAAGCCTAAATGAACATATTTAAGAAAGGAATAAATTTTTTAAAAGAAGTTAAAGTTGAATTGAGCAGGGTATCCTGGTCGACCCGTCAGGAATTAATCGGTTCAACTGCGGTGGTGATTGCGATTACATTTATTATAGCAGCATTTATAGGTCTAATCGATATCTTTCTCTCTAGGATATTGAGACTGGTATTTAGATGAACCCTGCCCGCACCTTCGGGCTGGGGTATAGATTTAGGAGGAAGAGCGGGGTGAAAAGGTGGTACGTCGTCCACACGCAAACTGGTTTAGAAAATAAGGTTAAGACAGCTCTGGAGAATAAGATTGCTTCAGAAGGACTGCAGGATTTTATTAGCAAAGTCATCATTCCTACCGAACAAATTTCAGAAGTCCGTTCGGGTAAGAAGAAAATATCGCAAAGAAGGTTTTTCCCGGGTTATCTTATTGTAGAGATGGAATTAAACGAAAAGACCTATTCCCATATTAAAACTACTCCGGGCGTAACTGGTTTTATCGGCTTGGGTAAAAGACCCATGCCTCTATCAGAAACTGAAGTCGAGAATATCTTAAAGAGAACAGAAGAGACCCAGACCAAGCCCAGTCCTAAGATTGTCTTTGAGAAAGGCGAACAGGTCAGAGTCAATGAAGGACCGTTCTTGAATTTTAATGGCATTATCGAAGAAGTCCATCCTGAAAGGGGCAAATTAAAGGTGAGCGTCTCAATTTTTGGTAGGGCTACGCCAGTAGAATTAGAATACTGGCAGGTGGAAAAAATATAACCTATGGCTAAGAAAGTAGTGGCACAGATAAAATTACATGTTCCTGCAGCACAGGCGAACCCTGCTCCACCTGTGGGACCTGCCTTGGGTCAGCATGGCGTAAACATTATGCAGTTCTGTAAGCAATTTAATGAGCAGACCAAAGGCAGAGATGGCTTAATCTTACCTGTAGTAATCAGTGTGTACGAAAATAAATCCTTCAGTTTTATTATTAAAAGCCCGCCTTCATCAGTTCTTCTAAAACGTGCCGCAAATCTAGCTAAGGCATCAGGCACAAGCGGTAAAGAAGTCATTGGTAAAGTAACGAGAAAACAGATTGAAGATATCGCCAAACTCAAAGCAAAAGACCTAAATACCACTGATTTGAACCAGGCAATTAAAATTATAGAAGGCACAGCCAAAAGTATGGGTATAGCTGTAGAGGAATAAATAATGAAAATACGCAGTAAACGTTATAAGGAATCAGAAAAACAAATAGACAGAGCAAAAACTTATCTATTGAAAGAAGCGATTTCTATTTTAAAGAAGCTTTCGCCTCCTAAATTTGACGCCGCTGTGGATTTACACTTTCATATCAATGTTGACCCCAAGAAATCAGACCAGATGGTCCGCGGTACTGTCGTATTACCCCATGGCACAGGTAAAAAGGTAAGGGTGGCGGTTTTTTGTAGAGGAGAACATGAGAAACTGGCAAAAGAAGCTAATGCAGATTATGTAGGCGGTAATGAACTAATAGATAAAGTAGCGGGTGGTTTTTTGGATTTCGATTGCGCTATTGCTCCGCCTGAGATGATGAAGGATTTAAGTAGATTAGGTAAAATTTTGGGTCCGCGCGGCCTTATGCCCAGTCCCAAGACCGGTACAGTAACCAATGATATTGCCAAGGCAATCGAAGATGTAAAGAAAGGTAAGGTTGAGTTTCGCATAGACAAGCAAGGGGGCATACATTTATCGGTAGGAAAACTTTCCTTTCCGGAAGATAAATTATACGAAAATGCCTCTCGGGTAATTGAGGCATTAAATGAGGCGAAGCCAGCATCGGTCAAAGGCAAGTTCATAAAGAGCCTCTTTATTTCTTCCACGATGAACCAGGGATTAAGGATTGTCGTCTAAGTACGAATGTGAGCGAAGCGAACGATGAAAAAACTCGGCTTATTATTTAGAGAAACATTAGAAAATCGGATTAAAAAACATTTTAAAGAATCATATAGTGTTTTTATTATCAAATATTCTAAATTATCCAGTCCCGATTTAACTACATTAAGACAATCATTGAAGGGTTCGAAAGCCACCCTTTTTGTAACTAAAAATAGTATAGCCAGACGTGCACTGAAAGATTCTGGATTAGAAGATTTGATTAAGTCTGTAGAGGGGCCTTGTGGCTTAGTGTTTACCAAAGAAGAGCCCGTAGTTACCTCGCGCCTGTTATATGATTTTTCTCGGCAGCATGAACAGTTAAAATTAGAGGCAGGGTTTTTAGAAGATAGGGTTCTGGATAAGAAAGATATCGAGACGTTGGCCCGCCTTCCCGGTAAAGAGGTTTTAAGATATCAAACTGTAGTGGTTTTGAAGTCACCCATCTTCGGTTTAGTCATGGTTTTAAAGGGAAATTTAAGGAAGTTGGTTTGCTGTCTAGAGCAGATAAAGAGCAAAAAGTGAACGAAGCGATATGAAAAATCCAAAATCCAAATACTACCAAATCCCAAATAAACCCAAAATCCCAAATCCCAAATTGACCTTTTGGATTTGGAAATGGGGATTTATTTGGTAGTATTGGTAATATTTGAAATTGGGATTTAACTTATTATATTAACAGAGATAAAAGGGAGGATGAAAATGGCTAAAGAAAAACTAGAAAGCTTAATTAAATCCATAGAGGAGATGAGTGTCTTAGAGCTCTCGGATTTAGTGAAAGCCCTGGAGGAAAAATTTGATGTACAGGCGAATATCCCGATGATAGCAGCTCCTGCGGTTGCGGGAGTAGCTGCAGGTGGCGCTAGCGCAGCCCAGGAAGAGAAGAGCACCTTTACCGTAGTCTTAGCCAATGCCGGGGCGAATAAGATTGCGGTAATAAAAGAAGTCAGGACAATGACTAGTCTGGGTCTAAAAGAAGCTAAGGATTTAGTAGATGCAGCTCCTCAGCCCATAAAAGAAGGTGTAGCTAAAGAAGAGGCTGAGGAAATGAAAAAGAAACTAGAAGCTGCCGGCGCTACTGTTGAACTGAAGTAATGTTATATGAAGTTACAGGATGTTACAAGACGTTACATGAGGTTACTGAAGAAAAGCAACCTCATGTAACTTTGAGTAACCTCTTGTAACCTCAGGTAACGTTAAAAATACAATGGTTAAACGTAAAAACTTTGCTAAATTTAAAGAGTTTTACGAACTACCCAATCTCTTAGATATACAACTTGAGTCTTACCGGGAATTTCTCCAGATGGATATTCCCTGGCAGGAGAGAAAGCATCAGGGTTTACAAGAGGTGTTTCTGGATATATTTCCTATAGAGAACGCAAATCGTACAATAAGATTAGAATTCATCAGCTACTCTCTCGGTAAACCTAAATATAATATTGCTGAGTCTAAGAGGCGATCTTTAACCTACGCTGCGTCTCTAAAGGTAAAATTCAGATTAATTACACCTAAAGAAATTAAAGAACAGGATGCCTATTTTGGAGAGATACCCCTGATGACCGGGACTGGCACCTTTATTATAAATGGCGATGAGCGGGTAGTGGTAAGCCAGCTCCAGCGTTCCCCGGGTGTCTCCTTTGAAGAAGAAAGTCATCCTACAGGTAAAAAAATATTTTATGGCCGCGTTGTTCCTTACCGCGGGGCGTGGCTGGAATTTAAGTATGATTTATCAGAAAGTATAATTGCTTACGTAGATAGACGCAGGAATTTTCCTGCCACTCAAATATTAAGAATACTCGGTTTTTCTACTGATCAAGAGATTGTTTCCGCATTTGGTCGTGAGCATCCGGAAATAATCAATACCCTGAAGAAAGATTACACCAAGAATAAAGAAGAGGCATATTTAGATTTTTATCGCAAAATGCGACCTACCGAACCAATTACTAAAGAAGCTGCGGAAGCTTTATTTTATAGATTATTCTTTGACCCTAATAGATATGATTTAGAGAGAGCGGGTAGATTTATCCTGAACAGAAAATTGGGTATGGATATACCATTGGAGAAGAGGATCCTCGATTCAGCTACGGTGATTAAAGTAATTGAATACCTGATTAAACTAAAAGCAGGCGAAGGCAAAATTGATGATATAGACCATTTGGGTAATCGTAGGATAAAGAGTAGCGGAGAACTGGTCCAGAATCAGGTAAGGATCGGTTTGAGTAGAATTGAGCGTTCGATAAGAGAAAGATTGAGCATACTGAGTGATTTCCAGAATTTGAGTGTGCATTACCTGATTAATTCAAAATTGCTCTCCAATCAAATACGCGATTTCTTTATGCGCAGTCAACTCTCCCAGTTTATGGACCAGGTAAACCCTCTGGCTGAGATGACCCATAAGCGCAGACTCAGCGCTTTAGGGCCAGGCGGATTATCGCGTGAACGCGCAGGATTTGAGGTGAGAGATATCCATCCTTCACATTATGGTAGAATCTGTCCCATTGAAACTCCCGAAGGTCCCAATATTGGCTTAATTGCATCCTTAAGTACTTATGCCCGGGTAAATTCTTTGGGATTACTTGAGACACCCTATCGCAGAGTAGAAGAAGGTCGCGTGACGCGCAAAATTGAATATTTAACTGCGGATATTGAAGAAGAAAGAATGATTGCCCAGGCAAATGTCCCTATAGATGAGGACGGACATTTTCTGGAAGGCGAGGTCTCCTGTCGCTACAGAGGGGATTTTCCTAGAGTTAGTCCTAAGCATGTTGAATATATGGATGTATCTCCGAAACAGCTGGTTTCTGTGGCAGCTTCTTTAATTCCTTTTTTAGAACACGATGATGCCAACCGGGCGTTGATGGGCTCGAATATGCAGAGGCAAGCTGTGCCATTAATGATTTCTGAGGCGCCGATTGTAGGAACATTGATAGAAGGAAAACTTGCTATTGATTCTGGTACGGTAGTGGTAGCTGAGGATTCGGGCAAGGTAACCTATGTTGATGCTTCTTCAATAAGTATCGGTAAGAAGACTTATCACTTAGAGAAATTTTTGCGGACAAATGCGGATACCTGCTTGAACCAGAGACCTTTAGTAAAAACAGGCGAGCAGGTCCAGAAGGGCGAGGTAATTGCTGATGGAATGAGCACGCAGAATGGGGAACTCGCCTTAGGAAAGAATTTACTGTGTGCCTTTGTGCCCTGGCGGGGATATAACTTTGAGGATGCTATTTTGATTAGTGAGAAGGTAATCAAAAAAGATGAGTTTACCTCTATACATGTAGAGAAATTTGAGATCGAAGCCACTGAAACACGTCTGGGAAACGAAGAAATAACCCGCGATATTCCTAATGTGAGTGAAGAGTCTTTAAGAAACCTGGATGAGGCGGGCATAATCCGTATCGGAGCAGAAGTAGTTTCAGGGGATATACTTGTGGGTAAAGTCACCCCTAAAACTGAGTCTGAACTTTCTCCTGAGGAGAGGCTCTTACGAGCTATATTTGGCGAAAAAGCAGGTGATGTGCGTGATACTTCCTTAACTGTTCCTCCTGGCGTAGAGGGCGTAGTTATAGATGTGCATATATTCCAACGTAAAGAAAGAGGCAGAAAATCCAAAGAAGATAAAACTAAGGAACTCGCTAAAATCAGAGAGCTAAAGGCGTACTATAAACAAGAATTGGAGTTTATCCAAAGCGAGAAGGTAGCCCGACTGAGTCAAATCTTAGGTGTGGATAAAAGAAAGATAGATACTCTGGATTTGAGTGATAAGGAAGAGGCAAAGATTCTGGCTTCTTCGTTTGATGAACAGATACAGAAATTATTAGCTGAACAGGAGCAGGAGATTGAGAAAGTTCGGCGCGGTGATGAGTTGCCGCCAGGTGTTTTAAAAAGAGTAGTGGTCTATATCGCTACAAAACGCAAACTCTCGGAGGGTGATAAATTAGCTGGTAGACACGGCAACAAAGGAGTGGTAGCCAAGATACTCCCTGAAGAAGATATGCCCTATTTACCAGACGGGACACCCATTGATATCGTATTAAATCCTTTAGGTGTGCCTTCGCGAATGAACGTGGGACAGATTTTAGAGACACATTTGGGTTGGGCAGCGAAAGTTTTAGGTTTATATGTTACCAGTCCTGTTTTTGATGGAGCTACGGAAGAAGAAATTAAAGATATGCTCAAAAAAGCAGGACTACCCGAAGATGGCAAAATAACTCTTTACGACGGCTATACAGGTGAGCCTTTTGACCAGAAGGTAACCGTGGGCTATATTTATATGATGAAATTGATACATCTGGTTGATGAGAAAATCCATGCGCGTTCCATCGGTCCATATTCTCTGGTTACGCAGCAGCCTTTGGGCGGTAAGGCGCAGTTTGGTGGCCAGAGATTAGGTGAGATGGAGGTCTGGGCTTTAGAAGCCTATGGTGCAGCCTTTACTTTACAAGAGATGCTTACGGTAAAGAGCGACGATGTCTCAGGTAGGACCCGCATTTATGAAGCAATTGTCAAGGGAGAACAAAGATTGACCCATGGCACTCCTGAATCGTTTAATGTGCTCATAAAGGAATTACAGGGCTTAGGATTAGATGTGCATATGGAGAAGGAAAAATAAGTG
>JAGUYA010000128.1 GCA_020061545.1 Candidatus Omnitrophota bacterium | reverse complement strand
TTAGCCTTGATTGCGGCTTATCGTGACCAGGTAGCTTTATACGGTAAAGAACTTAGTTTGAGCTTGATGAATCCGAATGTATTGGTAGGTCTATTTATTGGCGGAATGTTACCTTTTGTATTCTGCTCTATGACTATGCGTGCAGTGGGTAGGGCAGCAGGTAAAATTGTAATAGAGGTGCGCAGACAATTTAAAGAGATAACTGGCCTTATGGAAGGAAGAGCTAAACCAGATTATGCGCGCTGTGTGACCATTGCTACCTCTGCGGCGCAAAAAGAAATGATTATTCCTTCGCTTATGGCCATAATTGCACCTATTGCTGTTGGGCTTCTGGTAGGCATTGAAGCTGAAGTAGGGCTTTTAACTGGTGCAACCGTATCTGGATTTGTGCTGGCAGTAATGATGGCTAATTCCGGTGGTGCCTGGGATAATGCCAAAAAATACATTGAAGAAGGCCATCATGGTGGCAAAGGTTCTCTGCCACATAAGGCAGGGGTAGTGGGTGACACAGTGGGTGACCCTTTTAAGGATACTTCTGGTCCGAGCTTAAATATTCTCATTAAACTCATATCCATGGTTTCCATTGTCTTTGTCTCTTTTGTCATCTCGCATACGCTCTTCAAATAATAATCCTAGGGACAGGTCCCCATTCAATCAAGGGACGCTTCTTCAGCTAAACGGAAAAGTGTCCCTCTATGCAATAATATCTTAAGAAATGCAAGTAAAATTAAAAATTTGGTACCCTATCTAAGAGATTTGATTTTATATTTAGTGTTCTATATTTCCAACTGCTCCACATATAATCAACGGGCGAAGAAGTTAGATGTGCTCTTAGGGGATTATATTCAATATAATTTAAGCAATCAATAAGATATCTATCTTTTTGGATAATCATATTCTTAAATCTTCCTTGCCAAAGATGTCCAACTTTTTCATATTTTTTATTGAACCAAAGTGTATAAGTCAGCGACACGCCTTGCATAATCTTAGCTAAATCATTTACTTTTTTAACTTCAACAATTAAATGGATATGATTAGGCATCAAACAATAGGCGTATAATTTGAAACTATACTTTCTTTTGTAATGGAGCAGAATTTGTAGATATTTTCTAAAGTCAGCATCTTCTAAAAAGATATTTTGTTTTTGATTTCCTCGTTGAATAATGTGATAACACACATTTGGGATAAGTAACCTTTGTCCTCTAGGCATTTTAATCACCTCCACAGATAATAGACGAAATTAAAGCCATTTTCTCACATAAAAATTTGTCACGAGGGGACACTTCTCCGAACGGGTGGAGAAGTGTCCCTAACTAAAAAAGATTGATAATTCTGAAGAATTAATGGTATAATTCCTGTACTATGGACGATTTGGAGTTTGTCCGGAGGTGCGTCAGAGGGGACAAGCGGGTTGGGAACGAATTCATAGATAAATATTCCCGCCTTATATATAACTATATCCATAGTGTCTTAAAGATAAAAGGCTCTACTTTCACGCAAGGCAACATCAACGACCTATTCCAGGAAATTATCCTATCCTTAGTTAAAGATAATTTTAAAAAATTAAGCAGTTTTAAAGCTAGAAACGGTTGCAGTCTTGCCAGTTGGCTAAGGCAGGTGACGGTTAATTTCACTATAGACTATATCCGTAGACTTAAGCCCATTGTTTCTATTAACGAAGAAAACGATGAGGGCTCAAGCCTAGTAGAAATACTTTCTTCTGATTCTCCATCAGTGGCTGATACCCTCAGTCAGGAAGAGAGGCTTACGCATTTAAAGGACTGCATTGATGGGTTACATAACGACGATAAATATTTCTTAGAGTTACATATTAATAGGGACTTAAGTCTTGAGGAGTTAAAAGAGCATTTTAAGATTTCGCGCGGAGCAATAGATATGCGCAAATCTCGGATTATTGAGCGGTTAAGAGAATGTTTTAAGAACAAAGGATTTGTTTTACCTAGTGACAAATGAAACGATTAGGAATGTTAGATTTTTAATGCCTTTACGTCTATTATATTAGGAAAGGGATGACAAAAATGCCAAACCAATTAGAGAAATTAATCAAAGTAGCTTATAAAAAGTGGAAGTCCGGACATCTTAAAGCGAGCAAAAGTCTGCATCCGGATGAAGAGGCCTGGGCCTGTTTTTTGGAAGGCAGGTGCCTTAAAGAAGAAAACGAACGGATAAAAGCGCATTTACTCAGTTGTGATAGTTGTGCAGAGGTTTTCACCGTGCAGCTTAAGTTAAAACCTACATCTGTAAAGGATGTACCTAAGGAATTGCTCGAGCGCATGAAAAATTTAGTCATCGCAGAAGATAGGCTCTCTATTTTAGAGATACTCCTTGTGCTTAAAGAAAAGACATTAGAGATATTGAATACTACTGGCGATGTTCTGGTAGGCCAGGAATTTGTGCCTGCCCGTGTATTACGCAGCCGCCAGATAAAAGATTTTAAAGATGAGGTCACCATCTTAAAAGATTTTAGAGATATAAGGGTGGAGGTAAAAATAGAAAATAAACGCGGTAAGGCTTTTGATTTGACTGTTTTTGTAAAAGATAAACAGACCCACGGCGTAATTAAAGATTTAAGGGTCACCCTCCTCAAAGATGATTTAGAGTTGGAGTCCTACCTGACTACTTCCGATAAAGTAATCTTCGAACATGTATTAGTGGGTAAATATACTGTTGAGATATCTAACATCGAAAGTAAAATCGCCTCCATATT
>JAGUYA010000125.1 GCA_020061545.1 Candidatus Omnitrophota bacterium | reverse complement strand
TGAGAAAGCTGGGCACCATTTTTTACCCAGAAATCCAGTCGCTCTTTGTTTAACTTTACTGTTTCTGTGAGCGGATTATAAAAACCTATCTCTTCAATGAATTTACTATCCCGCCCCCGACGTTCATCAAAAACAGTCACCCGAAAATGTGGTCTTTTTTTGGGATTTTTACCTATTCTCCTTAGACGTATAACAACTGCCATAAATTTCTCCCCCTTTCTAATAAGTAATTGCCTCTACCAAAGCCCTGGCCTTGTTCACAGATTCCTGATATTCCCTCACCGGATGAGAATCCGCCACAATTCCCGCACCTGCCTGTATGTAGGCGATATTGTCTTTGATGGTTATGGTCCTAATGGTGATACAGGTATCCATATTCTGCGAAAAACTAAAATAACCTACACAACCAGCATATGGACCGCGTCTTAAATTTTCCAATTCATCAATAATCTCCATCGCACGTATCTTTGGGCTTCCTGTTACTGTCCCTGCAGGAAAACAGGCCCGTAAACAATCGTAAATATCATATTTTTTATCTAGATTTCCCCTGACTTCACTTACTATATGCATGACATGGGAATATCTTTCTATGGTCATAAATTCGCTCACGCCAACCTCACCCATTCTACAAACCCTACCCAAATCATTCCTTCCTAAGTCAACCAACATAAGGTGCTCTGCCTTTTCTTTGCTGTCATTGAAAAGTTCGCGCTCTAATTGTTTATCTTCTTTTTCGGTCTTACCCCGCGGTCTTGTGCCTGCTATAGGACGCGTCTGGACAATATCATCTTCACAGCGTACGAGCATCTCAGGAGAAGAACCGATTAAAATCGCCTCTTTTAATTTTAGAAAGAACATGTAAGGCGAAGGATTAAGACTACGGAGATTTCGATATATCTGGAAGGGCTCTCTATCTATTTTTATCTTAAATCGTTGCGATAAAACTACCTGGATGATATCTCCCTTTTTTATATAGCCCTTTGCCTTATTTACAATTTTAGAAAATTCATCTTTTTTAAAACTAGACACTATATTTACCCAGCCCCTGCGCGCAGGGGCTGGGTTTATTTTACGGTTATAATCTTTATCTTTTTTTTCTTTCTCGACGATTGGACTTTTCAGGTCTCGATGAATGGATTCTATTTTTTTAACTGCATTGTAATAATCTTGAGTCTTTTTGATTTTGGAAAATTTTTTCTTTTCTTTGGGTAATATGACATTAACAATAATCTTTATAGTATGGTTAATGTGGTCAAAGACCAAGATATTGTCGGTCAGCATAAAAACGGAGTCCGGCAGTTTTAAATCATCAGGATTCTTATCAGGTAACTCTTCAAAAAATCTTGCCGTATCATAGCTGATATAACCCACAAACCCGCCGTAAAAGCGCGGTAAACCTTTAATCTGGGTAGCTTTGAGATCTTGCATAATTTTTTTAATCTCATACAAGGGGTCCTGCGCAGTAATAAAGGCTTGAGTTGATTTTATACCCGGATATATCATCTGGATATTCTTTGCTTTGCTTTTAAAAATAAGTGAGGGATTGCTTCCCAGAAAAGAATAACGGGCAATCTTTTCCTGTCCTTCTACGGATTCAAATAAAAATGCATAATCATCTTTTTTTATTTTTAGAAAGGCAGACACCGGTGTATCCAAATCCGCGCTGATTTCCTTATAAACCGGAATAACGTTGGATTTTTGAGATAGCTTTAGGAATTCTGATAATGAGGGATAGTACATTTTATTTGCTTTGTTAAATCCCAATTTCCAATAATACCAATGCTACCAAATACCTGCCTGCCGGCAGGCAGGAATCCCAATTTCCAAATCTAAAAAAGGTTTTGGATTTGGGATTTTGGATTTATTTTGAATTTGGTAGTATTTGGATTTTGGCATTTATTCTATCTTTCTGTAAAAACAGCTACGATTACCCGTATGACAGGCAACACCTACTTGACGCACCTTTATAAGAAGCGCATCCAGATCACAATCATAGGCTATTGACTTGACAAACTGGTAATTTCCGGAAGTTGCACCTTTAATCCAATATTCTAATCTTTTCCGTGACCAGAAACAGGTCTGGCCTAATTTTAGAGTCTTCCTTAACGAAGACTCATTCATATAAGCGAGCATCAAAACCTCACCCGTCTTGTAGTCTTGTATTATCGCAGGGATTAACCCCTGTTTATCAAATTTCAAACTTTTAAGATTGAATTTTTTCTTCTTTTTCATAAGCGCACGCAAACCCCTTTTTCTTTTAAATATTCTTTTACTTGTCTTACTGAATATTCTTGATAGTGAAATATGGAAGCCGCTAAACAGGCATGAGCCCCGGCTTTAGTAAAAACGTCATAAAAATGCTCTAATTTTCCTGCTCCACCCGAAGCAATAACCGGAATATTTACTCTTTCGACAACCGCCCGGGTTAAAGCTAAATCATATCCGTCTTTTGTACCATCGTAATCCATGCTTGTAAGAAGTATCTCTCCAGCACCTAATTCTGCTGCTTTTTTCACCCACTCTAGGGCATCTAATTCTGTAGCAGTTCTACCGCCATTGATATAAACCTGCCACTCTCCTGTTTGCCTGTTTGCCTGTTTGCCTGTTTGCCTGTTATTTATTTGTTTATTATTAGTTACTTCTTTAACAGGATAACTGGCTAACGGGCTAACTGGATAACGCCTTTTGGCGTCAATAGCTACCACAATACACTGACTACCAAATTTTTGGGCAGCATCACTGATTAAATCCGGACACTTGACAGCTATAGTATTTATGGACACTTTATCTGCGCCTGCATTCAAGAGATCCCTGATGTCATTGAGATCCCTGATTCCACCTCCTACGGTAAAAGGCATAAATATATTTTTGGCTATCTCCTCCACCAAATCAATCAAGATCCTTCTATTTTCAAAACTAGCAGTGATATCTAAAAATACCAGCTCATCTGCCTGTTGTTGGTCATAAATCTTAGCTACTTCCACGGGGTCGCCTGCGTCTTTTAATCCTACAAACCTTATACCTTTCACTACCCTGTTTTCTTTAATATCTAAACAGGGGATGATTCGCTTAGTTAGCATCGTTTAATAAAAATTCCTGTTAAATCCCAATAATTACCAATAACTACCAAATCCCAATGAAATCCCAAATCCCAATGGTTCGATTATACTCACCATTGGCACTCAAGCGACCCATTCGACTGCGCTTGAGGGTCGTCCTGAGTTTATCGAAGGACGAAGTCGAAGTGCCAATATCCAATTATCTTTTGGATATTGGTCATTGGAAATTGGACATTCATTGGTATTATTGGTATTTATTGGATATTGGAAATTAAGCATTATTTTATTTTCTTATACAAATATCCCCTTAACAGACTCCAGGTTTCTTTGCCTACTTTGCCGTCTTCTTTTAAATTATTTGCCTTCTGAAACGCTTTTATCGCCTCCCTGGTTTGCTTTCCCATCCGTCCATCAATAGAACCAGGATTATAACCCGCATTTGTTAAGGCTATCTGGATCTGTTTTACGCTGGGACGAGACTTAGCTTCTCCTATGACTTTCTTTCTCCCCACTTCTTTTGCTAATTCTGCTTTTTGCTCTACTGTTTTACTTAGGGCATCTCTAAGGCTTGAGATTTCCTCATCTTTGGACTGAATTTCTGCTTCCAAAACTGAAATCTGGTTTTTCAGCCCCTGAATCTCTAAATCTTT
>JAGUYA010000068.1 GCA_020061545.1 Candidatus Omnitrophota bacterium | reverse complement strand
TCTAAAAAATTCTCCAGTTTATCAAATTCGGGTTGATAAGAAAGGGATAGCGAGACCTTTTGGGGATCTATTTCTTCTACAAATCTTCTTAAGTCGCCGGAGGAATTACTGGAAATATTTATGTGGTAACAGACTTCTGAAAGTCTTTTTATTATTTCAATAAAGTTAGGGTAGATAAAAGGCTCTCCTCCTGTAACAATAAGATAAATTGGCCCATATTTATTATAGATTCTCTTCCAGTGTTCCATCCACTCATCTGGACTGAGGTATATATTTCTTTTTCTATATTCCTCCCATTTGCCTTCAAAGAAACAGTAGGAACAGCGGTAGTTACAGTCATAAAGCATATTCCAGGTAAAGCGCACTTTAGGTCCCTCACAATTTTGCATATTTAAAAATTATCTGCCCATAAAATATCTATCTCTGATGCTTTCTTTCCGCAAAGATTTACATGAGCACGAAAGTCATTAACACAGATAGGATTCGCTCGGAAGCAGTATTTAAAACAATTGCAATTACCTTTAGTTAAACTTTCCCTTAAATTTTGATAATAATGACCATTCCAGACATCCATAAAATCTCTTTCTTGCAAACCTTCGTTACAATCCCGGCCCGTGTCACAAGTTAAAATATTACCCTGGGTATCAATTATTATTTGACTCCACGCCTTGTTGCAGAGATTCGACTCTGAATTTGAGTGTATTTCTCTGTCAAATCGTGGAGGTAGTTCAATTTCGATGTTCAACTTCTTTGCTAATTCCTCAGCTCTATCCAACATCTCATTTGTAATTTTTTGTTTAAAGAAACAAGAGAGGTACTTCTGCGTAGGTTTATATATACAGCTATACTGACAAATTATCTTATCTATACCCAAACTCAAGGCAAGTTTTACGAAATCAGGTAAGTCCTCAATATTTAAAGTTGTAATTATAAGAGTAAGATGAATCGCAGGATTAAATTTATCTCTTCTTAATTCTGCAAGGTATTTAATTTGAGTCAATATGTTAGAAAAATTATCTTTACCTGTTAAAGTTTTGTATAGTTTAGCATTTGAAGCGTATAACAAAATATTAACGATATTCTGTAATTTATTACCATTGTCTCTTGGATAAACGATTGGTTTTGTAATAAACTCACATACCTTAGGTATTAAGTCTAAACCAGTAGTATAATAGGTCTTATTGACTTCGGGAAAACTTGTTTCAAGGCTATTAACCCCCAAATTAATTATTTTCTGTACTTCAGATGATTGAAAAAATCTTCCGCAGCTTTTAAATGTGATTCTTTTTGCCTGAGAAATATAACTAGAAATTTTGGGTTCTATCTGCTGGAAAAAATAATCAAAATCAAATCCCTCATTATTTTTATCCTCTGAACAAAAAACACAACTTAAACTGCTACAACCCTTTGTCTGGATAATAATTTCTTGAGGAGAGGAATTTAATTTAATTTTTTTTGAATGATATTCATTATCATTAAGCAGGGAGTTCTCAATAGGAGCGCTGGGAATGACCCACTGTTTTTCTTTAGTTATATAATCTCTGCCTTCTATCTTACATATACCCAAGATACCTTCCTTTTTATAGGTAAGTGCAACGGCTGAAGTTTTTCTTTTACCAAATAATTCTTTAAAAACCTGATTTGACTTTACATCGTGAACTAAAATGTATCCTCCCTCTTTCATATAAGGCATAACTGTTGCGCATTCCCGTAACGTAACTCTATAACTGTGCTCTGAATCATGGAAAAAGATATCCACTTCTTTATTCTCTTTAAGCAAATCGGGCAAAATATCTTTCGAGTAACCTTTTTTAAAAATTATATATTTTTTTAAATCTGGTGGGACAATGCATAGTGCTTCACACTTTCCAACGAGTTTATCATAATTAATTTTTTGTTTCCTAACATAATTTTCTGTAACGAAACTCTCACTCTCCCAAGAAAACTCACCGGGTTCCATCGTATAAAATCGACAACCATTATCATTTTCTTTAACTGCCAATGCAATAAAAGTGCTGCTGAATCCTATATTACTACCCGTTTCAATTATTACCTTTGTTTTAAGCATCCTGGTTAATACATATAGAAAAATAAAACTGGGATCATCCCACCCCACATCTCTTCTTAAGGCTAATGGGAATTTCTGTAAAAACTGCTCGATATAAAACTTTACCTGTAAATAATTAAGGTCTAATCTCTGACATGTCTGCTTAATATCTTCAAGACACTCTTTTGTTTCTGGAAGTAATAAAATCCGCTTCTTTTCAATCTCATGGTACATATCTGGATCATAATATTTTAAATTATCCATACCTATACTTACATAAGTCCACGATTCCATAATCGGATTCTTATAATATTCTTCTAAATCATTAATGTTATAATCCATTTTTAAAACTTACCTCTGGATCAAAAATCATCTCCCCAAGAAATATCTATCTCTGATGCTTTTCTTCCGCGACGAATTACATGTGAATGAAAATCATTAACTGCTTGTGGATTTGCCCTAAAGCAATATTTAAAACAACTGCTTGTGCCATCAATTAAAGCTTGTCTTAACTTACAATAATAATCACTATTCCAGTTATCCCTGAACCACTCAGCATCTTTTAAACTTATCTCACAGTCCTCAGAGACATCACAAGGCAAGATATGGCCTTTAAGATTAAACATAGCCTGACTCCAGGGTTCACGACAAATACCCAAAACAGGGTATTTTTCTTGAGCGAATCTTGGTGGCAAATCAATTCTTACATCTAACTGTTTAGCTACATTTTCTGCTTCATCTAACATCTGATTGGTAAGTTCTTGTTTAAAGAAACAGGAAAGATACTTCTGGGCAGGAATATAGATGTAGTTATAATAACATATCACCTTGTCTACTTTCAAATTAGCAGCTAACCTAACAAAGTTAGGAAGGTCTTCTATGTTTAAAGTGGTTGCCACAAAAATAAGATGGACTGTAGGATTTGCAGTATCTTTTCGAATCTCAAGCAGGTACTTTAACTGTCCTAAGATTTTATAAAAATTATCCGTTCTAGTAAGAACTTTATGTAGTTGACTATTAGATGCATGTAGTGAAACATGAACGGTGTATTGACTTCTGCTTCTGGTTATCTTCTGGCATATCTCTGAAGTTAAACTTGAGCCATTGGTAGAAAACATCTTACTTACATGAGGGAAGTTAACATCAAAATAGTCTAAGATTTTATCAGCCTCGGGTAATAAAAGGAATTCTCCTGAGCCGGTCAAAACAATCTGTTCAGTCTTAGAAAATTCAAAATGTAGTTTCTTTTCAAAGCGCTCTCTGTATATTTCAAGATCAAACATCTCATAGTCATCACCGCGAGAGCAAAATACACAATTAGAGTTACAGGGGCCTGAGGCCTGTAGAAATAAAGCCTTGGGCGCAGAACGAAGCATAATCTTCCTATTGTTATATTCAAAGTCATTAAGCTGGGCGTTATCTCTTTGTTCAGATTTTAATATGGCAACGCTTTTTTCTCTCCCAATTTTTATTAACTTATCTTTAGTCAATTTCTCACTGCCAGCTTTAGATTGAATCGAACTGATAATTTCCTTTAATTCCAATAATAAATCTGAACCAAGGATTAATTGTCTCTTGGTTTTATCTATTTCATTAAAATACTTAATCATTTTTTCTACTACTATTGTATTTTTGGGCTCTAATTCATAGTATTTTAGGTAGCAATAAAGCAAATTTTTAATATCTTTGTTATGTTCATAATAATGAGCTAAATTGAACCAACGGTCAAGTTCAACAGTGGTCTGCACACCACTACCTACCTCAATTCCTAAAGATGAGGCCAATCTGCAAAATTCTTCACAACGTCTGAGTCGCTCAGGATAAGTATTTTTACCATCGATTGATTCCCAATATAGATGATTGGGGGGGTTAAGCCTAATCCCAAACTCCTGCAAATGAGTATGTAAATAACTGAATTCTTCCAAAGCGCAAAAAGTCCTGCTCGGATAAACTCTATCCAGATACCTAGCATTTCTTCTAAGGAAATCCAGGGTTTTAATAAAATCTTCTTCTTCCTCTCCTGGAAAGCCAAACATAAAATTCGCAGTTACCACTATACCTGCTTCATGTGTGGCTTTAATTACGGTATCAGCGTCTTCTATTTTGAATCGCTTTTTCATTAAATTAAGCACCCTTTGGGAACCTGATTCGATACCATAAATTAAGTGTTTACAGCCGGACTCTTTCATTTTTCTTAATAACTCTGGAGTCATCTCTGGTCTTACAATAACATTTGCCACCCAGAATATATCACCCTTTAAATCTGAATTAATTAGCAAATCACAGAATGTACTTACTGTTTTTATATCTCCATTAAACATCAAATCCAAAAAGTCAACGTGTCCCAATTTATTGTTTCTCTTTTTATGAAACGCTACTTCTTCAAATATTCTTTCTCCGCCCATTCGTCGATAACCAGGCCAAAATACACGAGAACTACAAAATACACACTGCTGAGTGCAACCTCGACTAGCTAAAAAAGGGATATGAAATGCATCATCGTAATTATCCAAAGGAAGGCTCGATAAGTCCAGGAATGGTAAATCGTCTAAGTTTTTAATAAGTGCTCGAGGGGGATTATTAAATATTTTATTATCGCGTTTAAAAGATATATCCAGACACGAATCAATATTTCTGTCTCTTTCAAGTGACCTCACCAACTCACATAAAGTAACTTCGCCCTCTCCATATACGACAATATCCACTACAGCCTCATTTAATATTGACTCTATCCAATGTTTTTCAAAAAATAAGGTGCCTCCAAAAACAATAGTTACATCTTTATTCTCTTTCTTTATTGCTTTCGCTAACTCCAGGCTGGCAAGCCGGGATGAAGTACTCACGGAAAAACAGACAACTCCTTGATTATTTTTGAGGATTAGATTTACCTGTTGATTTATAAAATCCTGATTATCAGCAAAAAAATTCGATACCTGAGCTGGTTCGTACCAAAAACCGCATTGTTCCCAAGCCCACATATTCTTATAATTCTCTTTACGATTAAGATACAGCTGAATATTTAAGTCTAAGACATAAACTTCGTGTCCTTCCTTTTTCAGGCAGGCAGAAAGCTGAGCTAAGGCAAGCGGGGGATCGTAGGTTCCCCAAACCGGACATTGAATAAGTGCAATTTTCATCGCAATGCTTATATTTGGTGTTTTAATGCTTTAAAAACAGTCTCGGCCATAACTCTATTACCGTTTGCGTTAGGATGACCCATATCATTACAAAATAAATCTTTATAATTATATTTATTAGATAATAATTCAGCAAATTCAGAACCAATATTTATATATAAATGGAACTTTATACTTATCCGCAATTTCTTTTCTTATGCTATTTTGATTTTGTGAAGGATAATTCAAAAGGATTATCCCGACATTGTATAAACGGCATAAGTTAATTATGTTACCTAAATCGTAATATAATACTTTGTTAAAAATTTCATTTTCTTCTGAACTAAGAAATGGTTCTAATATCACCCTTCTCAACTGGCGAAATGAGCTATCATCGGGTCGATATTTTAAAGCTTCATCTATCATTTTTATGGCTAGTTCTTTTTCCCCCTTATCAAAATATAACTGGGCTAAATTACAATAGATTTCTCCTTTAAGTGATAAATTATCCGAATCAACATATAGCAGTGATTCTTCAAACTTTCTAATGGCCTGTTTAAAATTTCCTTCCCTAGTTTTAGGATCATTTCTTCCTTGCATATAATAAATTTTTCCCAGATTAAAAATTGCGCCTGGATCCTTGAGGTTATTTTTAATATAATCTTCTATAACATCAAGCGCTGCGTCATATCTTCCCTGCTCATAATATATATTGCTTAAGGGTAAGCATTCTCTTTTGTCCCTTAAGTTATAGCCTCCTAGCGTCTCCTTGATAGTTTTCTCTGCAGCACTAAATTTTCTCTGCGTATAAAAAAGTTCTGCCAACCTTAGACAAGCTTCTTTTTTATCATTACCCCTTCCGAGGTCTTTAATGCTAGCGTTGCACTTGCTGGTTGAATGTAGTAATAAAATAAGGAAAATTTTATGTCTTTTTATTGTCATCTGGATAAAATAGTTAAAATTCGCCTATCTGAAATAATTCACGGGCGGGATTATAAAATATAGTAAATCCTTTTTTATCTTTATAAAAAACCCAATACTGGGTGTCAAAATCGTTTAGACAGAAACCTATAATAACCATATCAGGGTCGTATCTTAGACCCTTATACTCTAGATAAGCTGCGCATTGATTTACTTGGTAGCCCATAGCAGCCCCATTCCAGAGCTCAAACTTATAGTTTAATTTCGGATTAGAATTATTTAATTTATCTTCGAGTTTTTCTACATACCAATTATGCTCTGTAATTGAATCCCCGAGGACTAATATTCGATAGGTATCTTTGTCTTTCTCTAATCTGTGTTCTCTGCCTACCATACCAAAAGAATTGACTCCAGATACCGAATTGGGAACTATCTCATCATTGCCCTATTTGTCGGATTATTTTCTATAGCAAACTGGCTAAAATTATATCTGAGACCATATGCAGGAAACAATCGAAAGAAAAGTTCTGCTAAAACTAAACAAAATATCAAGCCGCCTAATAGAAGACTTAAATTTATCAGTTTATTAATATATCGTTTTTCCATAATTATTGACTATGCTGTAAACTGTCAAAACTTATCTATCTACTTTAAAGAAATTATTTAAGAGATAATCACAAATTATCTTCACTATAAGATGCGACCTTTCGTCTTTAGTAGGATGTATCTTATCTTCTTTAACGGCTCTTAGATTATACAGGTCTTTTTGAGGCAAGCATTCATGCAAATCAAGATAATTGATACCAATATCATTTATCGTGTGTAAGATAGTTTGATACTGCTGCATCTGATGATCTTCATATTCGTTAAGCGGCTTTAAATAAGGAAAAATTACTGCAGAAATAAGAATATCATTCTTTTTGCAGATATCTTTTATACTTCTTAAATAATATCGCCCATTTTCTTCTTCTAAATTTATATCACTTATTTTTTCTTCCATCTTTAATAAATAACTATTTAATCTTAAAATTGTAAAACGATAGAGATACGAATACTTCATAAGAAATGGACTGGGGCGCATTCTCTTAAATAACCTGCTACTAACAAAAAAACAGCCCTGTACAACTCCTTTTTTATCTAAATAATAAACGCTTGTATCAATATCAAAATCATTTAGACATAAAAAGATAGTAATCATATCGGGTCTATAATGCAATCCCTTATGTTTTAAGTATAGGTAATAGCGCCTAATATCATAACCCCCTACGCTACCATTCCAAACTTCAAAATTATACCTGGAATGCAAAAAAGAATGTTTATTTAGTAGACCCGTAAGAAACTCGCTATCAAAACCCTCACCAATGGAATCGCCAAGAATCAATATACGGAATGTATTCTTATCCTTTTTAAGCTTATATTCTTTACTTACTAATCCGTATGAATTTATTCCATTAGCATTAGGTATATTTTCAAAACCTAATAATGGCGAATAACGTTTACGCTGCATTGATTGCTTCAATAAGTTACCAGATTCAGC
>JAGUYA010000062.1 GCA_020061545.1 Candidatus Omnitrophota bacterium | reverse complement strand
CGTAAAGAACTACATCTCGCTTTTGTTTTTGTTTGCTTTATCTTTCTTGCTTTGTAAATTGCCTTTTATTATTATATAAACAAAAAAGAATGCTACTGCACCTAAAAGAATATAAACTGGCCAATCCTGGGCTATATTTCCAGTCATTTTGTAAATACCCTTCTATTTTTTAATTCGCTTCAAAATCTTCTCTGAATCTTCTCCGCCTAAGCCTTTTCTAAATATTCTTGTAAAACAAAAGATCACTAAACTCAAAATCATACCCCAAGAAAGAATCATAAAAATCCAACCACTCAGTTTCATCAAGCTTCTCCTTATAAATAGACAACATCTTCTTTATGGTATAGAGAAAGGAATAGCAGCAGATAGTCTTGTATATGGCGAGTAATTAAGAAGTTATTTCTAATATGCTCTCTGCCATTCTCACCTAATTTTTTTGCATAGGCTGGGCTGTTTAAAAGTTGTTTGAGGGCGAATGCTGCGCCCTGAATAGAGTGGCAAAGTAGCCCCGAATATTTATGCTTTATCTGTAAAGGAATGCCGCCGACATTGGAAGCTACCACTGGCTTTGCCTTCCATAAGGCTTCAGCTACGGTTAAACCAAAACCCTCTTTGAGCGATTTCTGGATAATCACTGTTGAAGCTCTTTGCAAGGCATTTACCTCAATATCATTCTGGGCTAATTTTAAAATGTGTATATCTTTATCTTGCTTTGCGTTTTCCCTTACTTCTTCCAAAACTTTTGCTCCTTCTGGATCATCCATAGCACTACCACCAGCCAAAATAAGCTGGCAATTAGTATATTTCTTTACCTGTTTGTAAACCTCAATTACTCCTTGAGGATCTTTTAAACGGTCAAAGCGAGATATCTGAGTAACAATGGGCTTATTTTTTTTTGTAATATTGTATTTTTGCAAGACACCATTTATCACATCATCGGCCAAATCCTTATTTTTATCGCTTAAAGGGTCTATAGAGGGGGAAATTAAAAATTGCCTTATAGGCAATTTCCGTGAGAAGGCCGGCGTGGAGAATACTGCTGCATCATATTGGATTATAAAATTCATAAGAAATCTAAAGACCCGTTCATTAGGATTAGATACATCGATATGACAACGCCAAATCCATTTATTATTAGATTTTTTCTTTATCAGAGTAATTGGCTGCGGGTCATGAATAAAGACGATATCTCCATATATATTTACTTCCTCGATATTACGCTGGCTGGCTTCCATAAATATATCGAAATCTCGCTGAGTGATTTCTTCGGGTCTTCCATGTAATGCATTATGGAACTTCTTTGTCACTTCAAAGAATTGTTCTCCGCCTTTTATCAAATCCCATCTTGTATCCACTTCAAGTTCTCTCAATAAGGGAACCATTCGGTTTAATATCTCGGCAACTCCGCCACCTACAGAAGTAGAATTAATATGCTGGATGACTTTGCCTTTTAGCTTTTCGGCAATTAATCTTAAATCATCAATTACAGATTGCCCCACAATAGGTATATATTCTTCTATTTTTGCCATAATGCTACGTAATTTTATTTTCAGTTATTCTCACTAAAGTATTACGCAAATCTTCTAAAGTGTGAGTGTAAGGATCAAGTTTTGTGATTTCATCTGCTAATTCCTTATCTCCAATTGAAGTCTCAATCCAATAAGAAAAATCGTTAGTGCCTCTTTCTAATCTTAAACGCGCCTCAAAAACATGAAAATATATCGAATCTATGGTTATCTTCTTTAAAATATCCACAAACTCTCTTAAGTCGTAAGCCATAAAATTTGTGGGTAAAATAAAACTTACCGATTTCACAAAATGGAATTCTTCACCTTCTTTAGCAAATTTTAATTTAGCCAAAGGACTGTTCCTTAAATAATCTTCTATCGTCTCAATTATTTTTTCTCTAAGACTACGTATATTAGAAAACTGAATTGTATCGATACTGGCTAATCTTTCTCCTAATTCATCTTCACCTAATATCCCAGTTACCCAATAGGCAAAATCATTTGGCGGTTCAGGAGAAAGATATTGATGCTGTTGTAGGAATCTGTGCGTATGGTGATAAATACTTGAGCCAGAAACTTCTTTTATAAGTGCGAGTAGCTGACTTAAAGTAGAAGCGCGTAAGCCGGTTAATTCTGACACGTGCAATCTGGTAAAAAATCTAAATGGCTCTTTCGCTTTTCTTAATTCTGGCATCTTTTATTGGGGTTTCTATTGTAACTTGAGCAATACGATTTAAAAAATATTTTACTTCTTGGGTGTTTTTAAGATAATATTGCGCATTGGATTTTTTAGGTTCTCCTACAAAAATAGTAATTCCTTTATTTCTTAATACCTTAAAGGCATCTTCATCAGTTACATCGTCACCAAGGTAAACAGGTAAGATATCTTTATCTAAAAGAGCAAACTCCCATCTGGCAAGAAGCCACAATACCACCTTGCCTTTATCCCACTCTACCGCAGGCCAGATTTCAAATACTTTTTTGCCCAGTTTAATTTTTATTTTATCCCTTACTCTGTAGAGAATTGTTGTCTCATGTAAAATAGTCTTTACTTTTGGTATTTGAGTTCTATCTGCTAAACGATAATGAACACTTAATGATAGTCCTTTATCCTCTACAAATGCGCCCTTGATGGCAGAAAGTTTGAACCGTAGGTCATCTTTTATATGTTCAAGTATGCGTTTATATCTTAGTGAAACTGGGCTTTCAAACTTTATCTTCGGTCCTTCTATTTCTAAACCGTGATTACCAATATAAACAATGCCTGGGATATCTACTTTTTTCTTAATATCGTTTAAGGCCCTGCCGCTTATAATGGCTATTTTACACAGATGGTTTTTTATTAGTCTTTCTAACAATTTTCTATTTTCAAAAGGCAAAACTGCTTTATTAGGGGTCTCAACAATTGAAGTTAAAGTACCATCGTAATCAAGAAATAAGACTATGATTTTTCCG
>JAGUYA010000112.1 GCA_020061545.1 Candidatus Omnitrophota bacterium | reverse complement strand
CTGTCTGCCAATCGCTCATTATTCACCTCCTTTGGTTTTTGGGTTTATTTATGTAACTTTATCATAATTATTAACTTATGTCAAGAAAAAATTCTAAAAGTTGAGGGTCATCCCATCATAGGCAGCCACTACTTCTATCTCCAATCTTTTAGATAACTCTTCAGCCCGTATATGCGGTTTTGCCTTGAGCATGGTCATACCAAAATGGGTCAGTATTGCTTTCTGGGGTTTTATCCGACCAATAAGCTGCTGGGCGTCAGCCAAACAAAGATGATCTATGCCAGCCTTGGCTTGAAAGAAGACCACACAGATAATTAATATATCTGCCTTGTAAAAATCCACCAGTTCCTGAAAATATTTTGTATCCGTTAATAGCGAAATACTTTCTCGACCCATATTAAATTTTATGCCATAAGTCTCTACAGGATGAATATGTTTCATAGAAGTCTGGAATGCAAAATCACCTGCATGGTATGTTTTATTGGCCTCTAATATCTCTATTTTTTCCAGCAAACCTCTTGTATGCCTTAATACTACAGGGTCTTCCTCTATTGCATCTTTGGGACAGAATAATATACCTCTTTTCTTAAAACCCCCTTCTGTCATTGCCTCAATCATAACATTGATATCATTGGCGTGGTCAAGATGCCGGTGCGTAAGTATGAGAGCGTCTAATTTACTCGGGTTCAATTTGGGCCGGCTGGCTGCACAACGTACTATGCTGCCTGGTCCGGGATCAACCAAGACATTTGTGCCTTTGTAAGAAATCCATAGCCCGCCTGAAGCGCGCAGTTGATTTATCATCACAAAGCGGGCTCCGGCTGTGCCCAAGAATTTTATAAAATTTTCGCTCTTACCTTTTCCTAATCTTTTAGCCATCTCGCTTTTAATTCTCGATTTATCTGATCTATCTGGCTATAGCTCAATTCTGGTTTTAATAGATCTCTTTCCTGTGGAGCCCTTCCAGACTTCTCTTTACGATTAATCCTCGCTCTGTGTCTAGCAGCAGGGTGGATAAATTCTTCTACGCCGATGGAACGTGCGCCCACAGCTTTTACAAAGAACCTTATCTCTTTATCATCAGAAACTACCACTATGTCTTTGGGGCTAACTTGTGTTTCCACCATCTTTTTTATCCTGCTATCTGCTGTTTCTTCTTTAGAAAATATGACATTAATCTCCTCTTTATCTAATTTTTGACTGGATAAATTAGGGTAACCGTCAAATACCACCGCAATCTTATTTTTAGGGCTACCGCATAATTTGTGGGTCTGAATAAACTCCAGGAGCGTCCTTCGGGGATCGTTGATTTTTTTAGGGATAGGGGTTGAGAATTTGGTGTGGCTTGTGATGTTGTATCCGTCGATGATGTACAGTAAGGACATAGATAAGACCTCCTATGCTGGCATACACTAAGATAAAGGAGAAATTTATCAGTGACATGGCAAAGGCCAAATCCTTGCTTACGCCTGCCTTAGAAAAAAAGAATACGGTGGTGGCATCCCTCAGGCCCAGGCCGCCTATAGATATGGGCAATAGTGTAATAGCGCCGATGATAGGTAGATAGACAAAAAAGTAAGTAATATCTATCTTTATGCCTAAAGAAAGAGCAATGATATAGAAAGTTACAGGAGAAACAATCTGTATAAGCACGGATAATATCAGGTTATTCAGGATGATCTTTTTATGGTGCCAAAAAATATGCATCTCCTGGTGCAGATTCTTGATGGCCTCCCTAATCCTTCCTGCTGTGGGCGAACCCCGCCCTTCCTTAAAGTCGACTATAGCACTGAAGGAAGGGCGGGGCGAATGCAGGATTTGATTTATTTTAGAATACAAAAATCTATTGAATAATACTAATAGAACAACAACCAGTATCCCGGTGATGATGGCTACAGACAAAAGAACGCTTTTATCCTCTACCAATTTCCAGCCGAACAACAATGCCAATAATGCTACAATTACTAAGCCCACATATCCGCTTAACCTATCCAGCAACACCGTAGCCACAACTTCTCTCGGTCTTTGGGTATGCGTGGCTAAATCAATGCTGCGCACAAAGTCTCCTCCTATAGTTGAAGGCAGAAAAAGGTTGAAAAATATGCCTCCGGCAAAGGAAATAATTACTCTCTTTAAACTAAGATGAATCTTAGCGCCTTTTAACAACATCTCCCAGCGAAAAAGACAGAAGACATAGACAGAAAAATAAATAACCGCGGCCAGCAGTAAAAGGCCTATATCTGCATTTTTTATCACCGCTAATAAACTGTTCTTATCTATCTGCTTAAATAAAAAGGCCAACAAAATAATACTTATGCCGATTCTGAACAAGATGGGGAAAATTTTTTTAAGTATGGCCATTTACGCGTCCTTTACCCCGCTCTTGCACGCAAGGGCGGGGTTTAGTTCTTCTCCGGTTAATCTCTTGTGTGCCTCCAGATATTTCTGGGTAGTCTTTTGGATAATCTCCTTAGGCAGTTCTGGCGCCGGCGGAGTTTTATTCCAATTTATGCTCTCTAAATAATCCCGTACAAACTGTTTATCAAAACTGGGTTGAGCTCGACCGGGTTGATACTCATCGTACGGCCAGAAGCGCGATGAATCCGGAGTCAGCACCTCATCAATTAAGATAAGTTTATTATCGGATATGCCAAATTCAAATTTTGTATCCGCAATGATAATTCCGCGTGTAAGCGCATATTCACTGGCCTTTTTATAAATATTTATACTTACTTTCCTTAATTTATCGGCAATATCCCGACCTACTAACTCCTCTACGTATTCTTGAGTAATATTTATATCGTGTCCGGTATCCTGTTTGGTGGAAGGAGTAAATAAAATATCGGGTAACTTATCTGATTCATGAAGCCCGCTAGGTAATTTTATGCCGCAGACTGATTGTTTCTGTAAATATTCCTTCCATCCCGAGCCAGATAGATACCCCCTTACTACACACTCCAGGGGAAGTGGTTTTGTTTTTACGACCAGTATCGCACGGCCTAAAAGGCCGGTTTTATATTTTTGTAATTCTTTAGGATAATTGTTTATATCAGCAGTAATCAGATGATGCGAAATGATATCTTGAATAAAATCAAACCAGAAACAGGACAAACTGGTTAAGACATAACCTTTATAGGGTATACCGGAAGGCAATACCACATCAAAGCAGGAAATTCTATCCGTAGAAACAATGAGCAATTTATCGCCTAAATCATAGACGTCTCTTACTTTTCCGCGTTTGTAGAGTTTTAGCTCTTTAAAATCAGTAGATAATAAAACGTCTTTATCCATCTTTGTTTTTCGGTTAAGGTTACGGTTAGGAAGCCCGTATCGTTGTTCGGTTACGTCTTTCGTCTTAAAGACGTAACCCTAACCCAACTACGAAACGGGCATCGTTACCTTAACCGAGCTACGAGATCTTCATATTCCTGCCATAGTTCTTGCGGTAAGTCTTTTTTGAACTGCTTAAAAAATGCCTTTATGCCTTTTAATTCCTCCAGCCATTCTTTTTTATCTATTGCCAGGAGGTTTTCTAAGGTACCGGGTG
>JAGUYA010000173.1 GCA_020061545.1 Candidatus Omnitrophota bacterium | reverse complement strand
GAAAGTGGTGGGGGGTTAATTCGCACAGATAACTTATGTAGGAACAGACCAAAATTTTACTCCATAAGTTATGTGCTCATTAAGGGAGGCTAACATGATAGAAATACGCGATTTGCTTTTATTGTGCATTAAGGAAAAGGCTTCTGATTTACATTTAACCGAAAAGGAACCGCCCATATTGCGGATCGATGGAAAATTAAACCGTATAAATCAGCCGCCCTTAAATAGAGAAGATTTAAAAAGGATGATTTATAGCATTTTGACTAATCCCCAAAAGGAAATACTAGAGCAAAGCTTAGAATTGGATTTTTCCCTGGCCCTTGCAGGCATGGATAGATTTCGGGTCAATGTGCACATACAGAGAGGTTCAGTGGAGGCGGCATTTAGACGCGTGCCTTTAAGAATACCGAGCCTCGAAGAACTGGGATTACCGCCTATAGTAAAGGATCTGGCGCGTAAACCCAATGGTCTGGTATTGATTACCGGCCCAACAGGTACGGGCAAAACCACCACCTTAGCAGCAATTATCGATCTTATTAATAACGAAAAGGAATGTCTCATTGTTTGCATTGAAGACCCGATTGAATTTGTGCATACCAATAAAAAGAGTATGATTAAACAAAGAGAGGTTTATTCAGATACGCATTCTTTTGCCGAAGCATTAAGACATGTTTTAAGGCAGGACCCAAATGTGATTATGGTAGGTGAGATGCGCGACTTAGAAACTATATCCACTACTCTTACTGCAGCAGAAACAGGACATTTGGTTTTAGCAACCCTGCATACGCCTGATGCGCCTCAGACTATCCAAAGGATTATAGATGTATTTCCGCCATATCAACAAACACAAGTAAGATTGCAATTAGCAGACTGCCTGCAAGGTGTGGTGTCACAACTATTACTTCCCAGGGCTCAAGGTCAAGGACGCATAATTGCTACAGAAGTAATGATAGGAACGCCTGGCATAAGAAATCTTATTCGTGAACAAGAAATTGAACAAATCGCCACGCTTATGCAGACAGGCAGCCAATACGGCATGAAAACCATGGATAAATCCTTAAAAGAGCTATTCCAACAAGGACTGATTAATTTAGATGTAGCCATGTCTAAGGTTAAGAGCCCCGAAGAATTTAAACAATTATGATGCAATCTTATGAAAATAGAAGGTCAGTGCATAAGGTTAGGCGACAACATAAATACGGATTTTATTATTTCCGGGCGATATAAATTCTCAATAACAGATATGAAGGAATTATCCAAACATATCATGGAGGATATCGACCCAAATTTCCCGCAAAAGATAATCCCCGGAAAGTCCATCATTGTGGCGGGCGAGAATTTCGGCATGGGCTCATCTCGGGAGCAGGCGCCTTTAGTAATAAAGGAGTGCGGAATCATGGCTATTTTAGCCAAAACCTTTGCGCGGATATTTTACCGCAACGGATTCAATATCGGTTTACCCCTCATTGAGACCGATACAGACAAAATAGACGAAAATGATAATTTAATCATAGATATGGACAAAGGAACGGTGAGCAATTTAACTAAGAATATAGAACTAAAGATTAAACCCCTGCCTAAATTTATGCAGGAAATATTAGTTCAGGGTGGGATAGTGAATTATTATAAGAAACATAGAAAATTACCCGAGGTTTAAACAAAATATGGCATACAAAATAACTTTAATCCTAGGTGACGGAATCGGACCAGAAGTAATTCAGGCAGCAAAAAGATGTATTGAAGCCACGGGAGTCAAGGTGGTTTGGGAGGAGGTTTTTGCTGGTCAAGTGGCGCAAGATAAATACGGTGAGATACTCCCTAAAAATGTTTTAGAATCTATAAAAAAGAACAAGGTAGCTCTAAAAGGCCCTATTATCACTCCTATCGGCGAAGGTTTTCGTTCGGTAAATGTAGCCATAAGACAGGCCCTGGATCTTTATGCCTGTGTAAGGCCAGCAAAATCATATCCTGGAGTAAAAAGTCCTTATAAAGATATAGACTTAGTGATTATTCGGGAAAATAGCGAAGACCTCTATTCAGGTATTGAATTTGAGGAAGGTAATCCCAAAACAAAAGAACTTATTGTCAAAATAGAGGAATTAAGCCTTAGGAAAATACGCCAAGATTCAGGTATTTCGATTAAACCTATCTCCAAATATGCTTCCGAAAGGATTGTACGCTTTGCCTTTGAATATGCCATAAAATATCGTCGGAAAAAAGTTACAGTTGTACATAAGGCAAATATTATGAAGTTTACCGATGGCTTATTTTTAAAGACAGCGGCCGAGGTTGCCAGGGATTATAGTGATAAGGTAATCTTTGAGGAAGCAATCGTAGATAATATGGCCATGCAATTGGTGCAGAAACCGCAAAATTACGATATATTGGTATTACCTAATCTTTATGGTGATATCATTTCTGATTTATGTGCAGGCCTGGTGGGTGGTTTAGGAGTGGCTCCGGGAGCGAATATTGGTAGGGATATGGCAGTTTTTGAGGCTGTGCATGGCGCAGCACCTAAATATAAAGGCAGAAATTTGGTTAATCCTACAGCAATGATTTTATCAGGAGTTCTTATGCTCAGGTATATTAAGGAAGATAGGGCTGCAGATAATTTAGAGAGTGCGGTAAAAGAAGTATTAGCTGAGGGTAAATCGGTTACCTATGACCTAAAACCAGACCGTAATGATCCTACTGCTGTAGGGACGCAAGAAATGGCCGATGTTATTATTGAGAAAGTGAAAGATTAAGATTGAGACTAAGATTAAGACCTAAACCTTAATCTCAATCTCAGTCTAACTTTATATATGAAGATTAGCATAATCGGTGCGGGTAATATTGGCGGATTAACTGTTCTGCGATTGGCTGAAGCAGGTTTTAGCGATATTGTCCTGGTAGATATAGCTAAGGGTAAGGCAGAAGGTAAGGCCCTGGATTTAGAAGATGCGGGTGCTATCTTAAAATATAACTACTGTATCCAGGGAACAGAGGATATCGCAAAGGTAAAAGATTCAGACATAATTATAATTACTGCAGGCCTCACCCGCAAACCCGGAATGAATAGAGAAGACCTGCTCAATAAAAACGCCCGGATATTAAAAGAGGTATGTCTTGGTATAAAAAAGGTATCTCCAGATGCGGTTGTTATAATCGTGACTAACCCCATAGATTTAATGACTTATCTGGCTTTAAAGATTATGGGTTCTAAACCTTATAAAGTATTTGGTATGGGAATTAGTTTAGACGCAGCTAGATTTACTAACCTTATCAGCAAGGAACTAAATATTCCCTATACAGATATAGAGGCTTACGTGATAGGAAATCATGGTGAGGGAATGTTGCCATTACCCAGATTTACGACGATAAAAGGGATGAAATTAGACGAGAGGCTCGAAGATAAAAAAATACAGGCCTTGATGAAAAAAACTTTGGAACGCGGCCATGAGATTGTATCTTTAAGTGGCAGTGCCTATTTTGCCCCTGCGCAAGCAATAACAGTAATGGTCAAAGCAATTGCCAAAGATGAAAAACGTATTCTGGGTGTATCTGCTTATCTCAATGGTGAATACAACACCAAAGATATTTGTATCGGCGTTCCTTGTCGTTTAGGAAAAGAGGGCATCGAACAAATTATCGAGCTCGATTTAAATAAAGAAGAGGAATCCGCTTTTCTTCGTTCCGCCGAATCCATCCGTAAACATTTAAAACTAATAAGACCTTTCTGCCATGGATTATGATTTAGCAATAATTGGCGCGGGCTGGGCAGGATTTAATGCTGCCTTAAGAGCAAAGTCTAAAGGTTTAAGGGTTGCTCTTATTGAAAAGGAGCAAATAGGCGGTACCTGTCTTAACCGTGGCTGTATACCCACCAAGACCCTACTACAATCTGCTAAGATTTACACTCTCACCAAAAAATCTAAAATATTTGGTATAGAAACAACAACTCCACAGCCAAACTTTATGGAAATTCAAAATAGAAAAAATAAAATCATCCGACAGCTACGAAAGAACATGGAGTTTATGCTTGAGGGTATTGATTTTTTGAATCTAGAGGCGCGAATTTTAAACAATGATACCTTAGAAATAGGCCAAAGAAAAATAAATGCAAGATATATCCTAATTGCTACTGGTTCAAAACCACTCGAGCTTAGTGACTTGAAATTCGACGGCAAAAAGATTATCTCAAGTGACGAAATCTTAGATTTAAAAGAAGTTCCACAGTCGCTTTTAATTATTGGCGGGGGAGTTATTGGCTGTGAATTTGCGAGCTTATTCTCCACCTTAGGTTGCCAGGTATCAATAGTAGAATTAATGCCTCAACTTCTACCCGGTACAGATAAAGAAATAGCCAGAAAAATAGAGGTGATTTTTAAAAAGAAAGGGATTCAGGTAAATACTCACACAGATGCGAAAACCGTAGACCTTACCCCTTATGACCTGGTACTGCTTTGTGTTGGTCGGACTCCTAAAACAGAAGGTTTGGGTTTAGATAAACTGAATATAAAATCAGAAAAAGGCAGAATTCT
>JAGUYA010000003.1 GCA_020061545.1 Candidatus Omnitrophota bacterium | reverse complement strand
TGAATTTAAAGAGACAGCCGATAAATTAACTGATTATGCTGTTGAGATTCGTTATCCTGAGGCCCCAGATATTCCCACTTTAGAAGAAGCCCAAGAAGCACTAAGGGTGGCTAAGAGTATAAGAGAGTTTGTTAGAAAGAAAGTAGGGGTATAATAAATAAACGGCAGAGATAGTGACGGAGAAAGGAGGCGAAAAAGAAGCAAAGAGCTGAACTTCTAACTTTTCTTAACAATGGAGGTAAGACTATGCTACTTACAAATATTGAAGGAATTCCTGGTAGAAAAATAATCGAACACTTTGGGCTCGTCTCTGGAAGTACAGTAAGAGCAAAAAATGCTTTTAAAGATATTGGCGCAAGTTTTAAAAATATTGTTGGTGGTGAATTAAAGAGCTACACAGCATTAATGGATGAGTCTCGTTCTCAAGCAGTTGAGCGCATGGAACAGCAAGCGCAACAGTTAGGGGCAAATGCAATTATCAACGTAAGATTTTCTACCTCTAATATTGCGCAAGGAGCAGCTGAGTTGTATGTATATGGAACAGCTGTAAGAATAGAATAAGCAGGAGGCTCTATGGGTGATTTAATATATCTTATTATTTTAATTGGCGTTGGATATTTTATAGGAACCCTCGTTGAAAAGAAACATTATAAGTCTATAGAAGAGCGGGAAGCAAAACTTCTTTATCTCCCAGCTGTTTCAAGCGAAAACTTGCTGGAAGAAAAGATGGTTAATGAGGCTCACTTGGTTTATGGCAATGCGGTTATTTCTACTGATTACTTTAAGTTCATCCTTGCGGGATTAAGAAATTTACTAGGAGGGGAAGTTTGCGCTTTTGAGACTCTCCTTGACCGCGCAAGAAGAGAAGCAATCTTGCGATTAAAAGAAAAAGCTCAAGGCGCAGATATAATCTTAAATTTAAGAGTTGAAACTTGCCAAATTAGCCAGGTTGGTTCTATAGAAGTTTTGGCATACGGGACCGCTGTTTATTATAAAAAATGAAATTTATCCCTCGGGAGATTAAAACCAATGTAAATATTTCTCCAACATCGCCGGTTAAAGATTTCTTTGAGCTGGTTATAAAAATTTTAGGGTTTATATTGGTGATATATGTAGGGTTAGGCTTTGCAGTAGATTATATTGCTCCTCGCATTTCAACAAATACAGAGCTAAGGTTAGGCAAATTATTCTCGGCAAGGTTTGAGAAAAAAGAACGCACGCCTGCCGAATTACAGCTTCAACAAATATTGGATGAATTGGTAAAGAAGAGTCAGGGATTGCCACCCTTTAATTACAAAGTTTATCTCGAAGAATCAAAAGATGTTGAGGCGCTTGCTCTTCCAGGAGGAAATATTGTAGTGCTCAGCGCACTTTTAAAAGAAGTAGACTCAAGAAATGCGCTGGCGATGGTTTTAGCTCATGAATTAGGTCATTTTTATCATAGAGATCACCTGCGGGGTTTGGGGCGTAGTTTAGTATTTTTGTTAATTAGCTCTACTTTACTTGGTAGCGATAGTTCTGCGAGTAAAGTTGTCACGAACGCAGTAACAAACGCAGAGATGCGGTTTTCGCAGGTTCAAGAGAAAGCAGCGGATTTGTATGCGTTAGATTTGTTAAATAAGACATATGGCAATGTGGCAGGCACGACTGATTTCTTTGAGAAGATGTTGCGGAAAGAAAAGCTGTGGTCATTTTTTTATATTTTCGCAAGTCATCCATATCCGGCAAGCCGCATTACCGCCATCAAAGAGAATATAAAACTGAAAGGATATGTTATAGGTCAAAAGATACCATTAGCCGTAGAGATTCAGGAAGTTTCATCAAAAAAATAATTGAGATTATTATTTGTATCTTTCGGATACAATATCACCTAGGGCATCATAGCCCGGCGATGACTTTGAGATAGTTGTCTATGTTGACGCAGGAGGATGCATTGAGGTGCAGCGGGAGGTGAGGTTTGAGGGGTGAGGTTGAGATATTATGTAGAAAATCGAAGATTTTTGTACGGGGGTCTTTCCAGAAGATTTAAAAGAGGCGGCAGAGATGCTGACGGGAAAGTAAATAGTATGTATAATTATATTGACAAATAGCCATCTCGATGGTATATTTATAATATGGATAAGGATCCGAGTAGTTTTATTTGGGATTTTGAAAGAGAATTAGCCAATGTTCATAAGCATGGAGTTGATTTTGTTACAGCTGCAAAGGCCTTTAAGGATCCTAAAAGAAAGATTTACATCGATTCCAAACACAGTAAAAAAGAAGAAAGGTTTTTCTGTATTGGAAAGGTTGAAGGTAAAATCCTAACGGTTAGATTTACTTATCGTGATAGCAAGATTAGAATATTTGGAGCCGGATATTGGAGAAAGGGGGAACAGTACTATGAAAAAAAAGATGATTGATCCAAATAAACCCATTGGAAAGATGACCAGGATTGATGATTTTCTTCCGCCTCCAGAGAAGTTAGTTATACCAGAAGAGACAATAAAAGTTACACTATCTCTAAAGAAGTCAAGCGTGGATTTTTTTAAGCGCCAGGCAGAGCAATATCACGCGAAATATCAGAAGATGATCCGTGAACTGTTGGATAGGTATGCCATACAATACTCATCAGCATAGTCAAGAACGAAGGTATTATCTGGATGCCTGCTGTGTGGTAGAGGAGGTGTTTCTGGAAGATTTAAAAGAGGTGGCTAAAGATGCTTAGCGGAAAAGAGAGAGTTGAAAGCGTTGGGGTAAATTTCCGCTTGATATAATGTATAGTGGAGGTGATAAAGATGAGTAACTTACATCGAACCCAAATTTATATTGAAGAAGATCAGATGCATCAACTCAAAGTAGAGGCGGCAAGAGAACACCTGACTATCTCTGAACTAATCCGCAGGACAATAGAATATCTCTTAGAAACAAAATCCAGAATGGTTAACTGGGAGAGCGATCCTCTCACTAAGACTATTGGTAAGATAAAACTAGCGGTAAATAACGCCTCTGTAGATCACGATCACTATTTATACGGCGCAACAAAAAGGAGATAGTCTCTCGTGGAAAAGATCTTTGTAGATACCAGTAGTTGGGTTGCTCTTTTTGTAGAGAATGATAGAAATCACAAAAAAGCGGTTTCCATCTTTGAGGATGTTAGAAGTTCAAAAGTGCCCATTTACACTTCAGACTATTGTATTGATGAGACTATCACTACTATTCTAGCCAGAGGCAGCCATAGAGAATCTGTCTTGGCAGGCGAGGCATTATTTACCAACAAGCTCATTAAGATCGTCGGTGTCTGTCCGGATTATCTTCAAGCAGCTTGGGAGCTTTGCCAGAAGTACAAGGATAAAAGTTTTAGTTTTAGAGATGTTACCTCTTTTGTCATAATAAAGGACCTTAATATTAAAAGGGCCTTTGCTTTTGATAGAGAATTCATCCAGGCAGGAATTGAGCTAATAGAGTAACTAGACTTAAAGAAGAAACTACCTAAATTTTCCCGCACCAATAAAATTAAAAAATCCAGCGGGATCCCGCCTTGGGCGGGAAAATCCGAAGAGGAAAAAGAAAGAAAAATTAGAATCGGAAAAGCTTTTGGAGAAGAT
>JAGUYA010000165.1 GCA_020061545.1 Candidatus Omnitrophota bacterium | reverse complement strand
TTTCCTTTATATTTGAATTCATGCATTTAATTATCCTTTTTTAGCTCGAAACCAATCCAAGCCACCCGCTAATAACACTATCTCTTAATTGACTTCTTTGATTTTACGGAAACTAAAGGATCAAATAATTTAACTATTTCTTTTTTAACAAACTTATTGGAAAATTTTTTCAATAAATTTTCCGGCATATCTTTTATCTGAATTTCATTATCAAGAGAATATTTTACTAATTTTCCTACAATCGTATGCGCTTCTTGAAAAGGAACCTTTTTATCCACCAAATAATATACTAAATCAGTTGCATATAAAGATTCGTCTTTCAAATGCTCCTTTATTTTCTCTTCATTAAATTTTACTGTTTTTATGAGCCGGGTTAACACTTTTAATTCACTGGAGATTATTTCAAATGAATCAAACAATGGCTCTTTATCAAGCTGCATATCCCTATTATAAGTTAGGGGTAATCCCTTCATCATTGTTAAAACACTTACCAAATTACCATATAACCTTCCTGTATAACCTCTAACTAACTCTAACACATCCGGATTTTTTTTCTGAGGCATAAGTGAGCTACCCGTACAAAACGCTTCATCAATCTCCACAAAATCGAATTCTTTTGTTGACCATATAATTAAATCTTCTGATAATCTTGAGAGATGCATAGCAATGGTAGATAATGCACTTATAATTTCAATCACAAAGTCTCTATCACTAACAGCATCCAAAGAATTGGTAGTTGCAATTATTTTAAACGCTTCAGCAAACCCCTCTAATTCCTTTAAAACTTCTGATGCCTTTACGCTATACTCTACCGCATCAATAGGAGTTCCTGCCAAAGCACCTGCTCCTATAGTTATCTGTATATTTTTAGAAATATAATCCAATCTTTGTTTATCTCTTTTTAACATTTCGACGTATACCAAAAGATAATCTTTCAAATATACAGGTTGAGCGTGTCGCATATGAGTAAAACCAGGTATAATAACATTCTTATTCTTATCAGATAACTCTTTAATCGATACCTTTAATTTATCTATTTCTCTTTCTAATAAAAATATGCTTAATTTACAATATAGTTTAGTTGCAAATACAACTTGATCGTTTCTGGATCTGGCAGTATGAAGTTTTAAGGCTAAATCGCCAACCTTTTTTTGCAGAATGTTTTGAATATTTGTGTGTATATCTTCACTCTTATTGTCTGGCTTAAATGTACCGTCATTAATACTATGAGTAATAGAAAGCAGGGCATTAAACAATTTAGATGCTTCATCAGAAGTTAAATAACCACTCTTTTTCAATATTTGCACATGAATTCTTGAACCTATTAAATCACATTTAGCAAGTTTTTGGTCATACTGTATTGATTTAGTAAATTCTTCTACCAACGGCTCAGTTTTTTTACTAAATCTTCCCCCCCACAATTTCTTCACCATTTTTCCCTCTTGATTTTGTGCTTTATTTTTTTAAAATTTTGATATTTGAATTTTGATTTTTGATTTTATCTTTGATACGGCATCCCCCAAATTTTGATAAAACCCTCGGCTAATTTCTGGTCGAACTTGTCTTCTTTACCATAGGTACTTAATTCCTTTTTATATAACGAGTGGGCAGACTTTCTTCCTACAGGAATACAATTGCCTTTGAATAATTTTAACTTTATGGTACCTGTAACGTGCTTTTGCGTAGAATGCACAAAACTATCCAGCGCCTCTTTTAAAGGAGAATACCAGAGTCCATAATAAACCAGCTCTGCATATTTAAGCGAGATAATCTCCTTAAAATGCGCCAGCTCCCTGTCCAAAACCAGACTCTCTAATTCTTTATGCGCAACATGCAGTATGGTTGCCGCCGGCGCTTCGTAAATTTCTCTGGATTTAATACCCACCAGCCTATTCTCCACCAGGTCGCTCCTGCCTACGCCATAAAGTCCTCCGATTTCATTTAAATGGTTAATTAAATCTTTTAATTTATATACTCTACCATCTATCTTCTTAGGCATGCCTTTTTCAAAATAAACTTCAATATATTTAGGATAGGTGGATATCTGGGTCGGGCTTTTGGTAATCAAATAGGCATCTTCGGGTGGCTCCTGTTCTAAGTTTTCTAACACTCCTGCCTCGATGCTTATACCCCAGAGATTTCTATCAACACTGTATGGTTTCTTTTTGCTGACATCTATAGGGATATTGTACATATGGGCATATTCTATCTCTTCTTCCCGCGACTTAAATTCCCATTCTCTTACCGGTGCAATAATCTCTAATTTCGGATCTAATATTCCCACCGTCACCTCAAATCTTACCTGGTCATTACCTTTGCCTGTACAACCATGCGCTACAGCATGAGCTTTTTCTTTATGCGCTATTTCCACCAGATACCTGGCAATCAAAGGTCTGCCTAATGCCGTAGCCAGCAGATATTTTCCTTCATAGATGGCTCCTGCTTTTAAAACCGGTAGCACAAAATCCTGGACAAATTCTTCCTTGAGGTCTTTCACATACACTTTTGAGGCACCTGCAGTCAGAGCTCTTTGTTCTAAAGCTTGGAAATCTTCACCCTGGCCCAAATCCGCAATAAAACAGATGACTGCGCATCCTTGCTCTTTTAACCATCTCACCGCACAGGATGTATCCAATCCACCAGAATATGCTAATACAACTTTTTTCATTTAATCCTTTTTTTTAAAATATACCCTTTCAGGCAAACGCTAGTCCCAAAACATCTATTATATTTCTGTTAGTATATTTATGGACAGTTACCAGCAACAGGGTCTCCATCATTAGCGATGGTCAAATACCATTTTCGAGCTGGATCGTTAGATCGGATTGCCTGACTGCAACCAGAAGAGTAAACTGTATAATCCCAATTCCGCTTACTACCAGTGACTAAATAAACTTTTAGATTATTGTTTATCGCAGTCATATCTGTACTACTATAATAACTGCGATAGTCCATATAATAAGATTTTTCTGCAACCCGAAGCATTTTCAGACTGCTAAAGGCTTCTTTATTGAGGGTTTTCTCCTTAGCAGAAGTATAGTTAGCGATGGCCAAAGATGTCAAAATACCAATGACTATAACAGCTGCTATTAATTCCATTAACGTAAATCCTTTTTGGACCTTCACAGTTTCCTCCTTTTTTATATAGACTCTTAAATCTTATTTTTTATTTTAACACTAGAGATGGTCTATCTGCCATCACTTAAGCAATGTAATAAGAATAGCCTTTTGTACATGGAGTCTGTTCTCCGTCTGGTCAAAAATAATAGAGTTTTTGCTATCTATAATCTCATCAGTAATC
>JAGUYA010000146.1 GCA_020061545.1 Candidatus Omnitrophota bacterium | reverse complement strand
TCTGTACTCTAACTTATATATTAAACTTTTCTTTTACCTTCGCAAGGCTAGTCACCTTTACCGCCGCCATTAATATATCTTTTTGTCTTAAGGAAGTCTGGGGTTCAGGGATAATTATTCCCTGTAGCCTTCTGATGGCGACCACCAAAAATTCGCCGGGAATATTTATCTCCTCAATGGTCTTACCCGCCAAATTATTTTTCACTTCTATCTCAATAACCCCTAATTCCTTGGTTTCAATTAAGTAACTGGAAAAGCGGCTTTCAATAATTTTGTCTCTAAGCATCGCAGCAAAAAGAATTGTTCCGCCAATAATATCCAGTCCTAATGCTTTATATATGTGTGCGCGCTGCGGGTCATACACGCGGGCAATGACTTTAGGAACCTTAAAGATTTTTTTCGCTACCTGGGCGGAGACTAAATTAGTGTTATCACCATTGGTCACCGCACAGAAGGCATCCGCCTTTTCAATGCCAGCCTGTTTTAATAACCTCAAAGAAAAGCCGTTCCCCACCAGGGTTAAGCCATTGAAAGTGCCGCCCAGACGGTCAAAAGAGGCTTGGTTCTTGTCAATTACGACGACGTCATGACCTTCAGCCGATAAAAGTTTGGCTAATTCTGAACCCACTCTACCGCAACCTACTATTATGACATACATTTAATCACCCTTTTGTTAGAATTAAGTATTAAGAATTAAGATTAAGGCTAAGGATACTAACCCTCAATCTTAATACTCAATCTTAATCCTTAACTTTGGCTATCTCAACTAATTTTCTAAAAGCTTGTGTATCTTTTACTGCTAAGTCAGCTAAAACCTTTCTATCCAAACTCACCTTGGCAATTTTGAGGCCCTGGATAAATCGACTGTAGGTAATCCCTGCAGCGCGACAGGCAGCATTGATACGGCTAATCCACAAGCGCCGAAAGTCTCTTTTTTTGACCCGCCTATCGCGATAGGCATACACCAAGGCATGCATGAGGGCTCTGCGCGCCTGTTGATATTGTTTGCTACGGTCACCCCAGAAACCTTTTGCCTTTTTTAATAATCTCTTCTTTCTTCTTCTGGTCGCAACGCTATGTTTAATTTTCGCCATTTTTTCTCACTCCATTTGTGGTTAGTAAAATTAACCGTAAGGTAACATTCTTTTGATATATTTTATATCTTTTTTGCCCTCGATAACCTTGGGCCGCCTAAAAGAGCGCAGCCTCTCGCTTTCCTTGCCTGATAAAAGATGGCTTTTACCACAAGGAGAATACTTAATCTTTCTTTTTTTAGTGAAACGAAATCTTTTGGCTACACCTTTTCTGGTTTTTAATTTTGGCATTTCCTCAACACCGTTTTGGAGTTTTCCCGCTCACTAATTACATTAGGGGCGGGAAAACTTATTTATTATTTCGGAGCCACCATAAAGGATATCACCCTGCCCTCTAAAACCGGCTCCTTTTCTATCTGGCCGTCATTCTGGACGTCCAGAATAAATCTATCTAAAATCTTTCTGCCTAAATCCAGATGCTCCATCTGTCTGCCGCGAAAGAATAGGCTGACCTTGACTTTATCTTTTTTCTTTAGAAAGCCAACGGCTTGTTTTACTTTGACCTGATAATCGTGGTCATCAATATTGGGTTTAAGGCGGATCTCTTTTAGGCGAAACCGTCTCTGGTGTTTCTTGGCCTCGCGTTCTTTCTTTTCCTGGTCATACTTAAATTTACTAAAATCAATAATCCGACATACCGGCGGACTGGCCTGGGGCGCCACCTCCACTAAATCTAACTCGTATTGACTGGCCATCTCAAGGGCTTTCTGGATAGAGACTACACCTAATTGATTGTCATCCGGTCCTACCAGACGTACTTCTGGCACGCGTATTCTTTCATTTATGCGGATAAACTTTTTTATCTTAACCACCTCCTTATCTTTTTGTTCCTGTTAACCCTGTGTGTTAAATCCCAATTTCAAATAATACCAATACTACCAAATAAATCCCAATTTCTAAATTCCAAAAGGTTTTAGATTTTGGATTTATTTTGGATTTGGTAGTATTTGGATTTTGGATTTTTCATATTGAGTTAAGAGTATCTATTTTTTATTCTCTATTTCCTGTTTTATCTGTTTGATAAATTGCTCGATAGGCACTGCTCCTATATCGCCTACGCTTCTTTTCCTTACGCAAACCCTACCCTCTCTTAGCTCGCGTTCACCCACCACCACAATATAAGGAATCCTATTTAACTCTGCCTGGCGTATCCTTTTATCTAAGGTCTCATTGCGATTATCTATCTCGGTGCGGATGAAATTTTCTTCTAAGGTATGTTGAATCTTGATACCGTATTCTTGTAAAGAATCCTTTACGGGTATAACTAATACCTGTGCGGGAGAAAGCCACAAAGGCAACGCTCCTTTATAATGCTCTAACAATGCACCGATAAAGCGCTCAAGACTGCCTAAGATAACCCGGTGTAACATAATCGGCTGTTTTTCTTTTCCTTGAGAGTCCACAAAGCTGAGATTAAATCTTTTGGGAAGCGCAAAATCACATTGAATAGTGGCGCACTGCCATTTACGCTTTAAGGCATCCTTTAATTTTATATCAATCTTTGGTCCATAGAACGCTCCCTCTCCCAAATTTATATCGTAGGGTAGGCCTTTTTCTTTTAATGCTACCTCTAACGCTTCTGTTGCCAGCTGCCAGTCTTCTTCTGAACCAATATATTTTTCAGGCCGCGTACTCAACTCAATTCCCACATCATCGAATCCGAAAACCTTCATTGTATCAAATACCAACTCGATAATCATATGTATTTCCTGCACCAACTGCTCAGGCAGGCAAAATATATGCGCATCGTCCTGAGTAAAACCCCGCACCCGCAGTAGCCCATGTAAAACCCCTGCCTTTTCGTGTCGATACACCGTGCCCAACTCAAAAAATCGAATGGGTAATTCTTTATAGCTTCGATTTTTTGATTTATAAATCAGAATATGACCCGGACAGTTCATCGGCTTTAACACAAACTCTCTATCTTTAATTTTAAAGGTGTACATATTTTCTTTGTAGTATTCATAGTGGCCAGAGGTCCGCCAGAGTGAGGCCTGCATGATATGTGGTGTAATCACTATCTGATAGCCGCGCTTTAAATGTTCTTTTTTTTCATAATCCTCAATGAGCGTCCTTAACAGCGCACCCTTGGGATGATAAAATACCAGGCCCGCGCCTGCTTCTTCATGATAGATATCGAAAAATTCTAAGGCCGGGCCCAGTTTTCTGTGGTCGCGCTCCTTGGCCTCTTCTAAATTCTTTACATACTGGTCTAATTCTTTCTGGGTTTCAAAACAGGTGCCATAAATACGCTGCAGCATGGGGTTGGTCTCTATGCCATGCCAATAGGCGCCTGCAATCGATAAAAGTTTGAAGGCTTTAATTTTCCCGGTTGACTCTACGTGCGGACCGCGGCACAAATCTATAAAATCCTTTCCTGTCTTATATACCGAAACCCTTTCCTCGGGTCTCTCATGGAGGAGCGCTACTTTATAGTCTTCTTTTAATTTCTTAAATAACTTTAGCGCCTCTGCTTTAGAAAGTTCCTCTCTGATAAAGGGCTCATTTTTGGTAATTATCTCTTGCATCTTTTTCTCTATTTTCACTAAATCCTCGTCGCTAAAGGGCCCTTTCTTATCAAAGTCATAATAAAAACCGTCTTCGATAGAAGGTCCAATCCCCAACTTTACCTCTGGCCAGATTTCTTTGACTGCGCAAGCCATTACATGTGAACAAGAATGTCTTAGGGTATCTAAATCCATATTTTGCTGGTGTTCTGCTTCGCGCTTCCACGCTGCAATATCTGGTAGCGCTTCGCAGAAACTACCACTCTAACTCCTACGCAGCCCTACCATCATCTTGCTTGTTGAAGGGCGAAGTAGAGTGGTGGGCGGTACAGGATTTGAACCTGTGACCCCTTCCATGTCAAGGAAGTACTCTATCCAACTGAGCTAACCGCCCAAAAATTTTAGTGGGCAAGGAGGGAGTCGAACCCTCACGACCTTACGGCCAAAGGTTTTTAAGACCTTCGTGTAAACCATTCCACCACTTGCCCATCACTCGCTATAGATAACCTGAGGATT
>JAGUYA010000055.1 GCA_020061545.1 Candidatus Omnitrophota bacterium | reverse complement strand
GGTAAGTTCAGCCAGACAACTTATGTTTGCTATCGCTCCATAAGTTGTGGCTTCACTTATTTTTCTGGTTTCCTTTGTCAGTAATCTGTGGTAAAATTGGGATTGTTCTGCATAATTTATTCAGTAGTAGAAAAAGATTTCTCTGCTCTGAATTAATCGCGACTGGATTCTACAAAGAGGGAGATTATTTATTTGGCAAGTCAGCAGAAAATATTCTGCCTGCGGATTTTGATAATTTAGAGTTATTTGAGGAAGTGAAAGATATTTGGATTTAATTCCAAAGGCAACTCTCTAAAAGATAGGGGGTTGCCTTTTTTGGTTTAGAATAATTATGGAAAAAATTAACTCTCCTTATGAAAGTTTGTTAGATATGTATATTGTAGAGAAAAAAGAAGGTTTCTGTAAGATAGGTCTATCTTATAGGAATGAACTTACTAATCCTCACGGTAACTTTCACGGTGGTGTTATAGCAAGTGTCGTTAATACTGCCACAGTCCAGGGATTAAGAACTATATTTCCTCAAGGTCCTTATTTGACCGTCTCTTTAGAAATACGCTATAAGGACAATAGTAAAGCATCAGAGATTTTTGCCGAAGCAAGACCTACACATTTAAAAGGGAAATTTTTTAAGACCGATGTTAAAGTCCTAGATACTGAAAACAAAATTATTGCAGAAGCTCAAGTGAAATCATTTCTTCCAAAATGGAAATAGATGAATAAAAGATAGAAGGTTGTCTTTTTGGTATTGCAAGAAGAGGGCGATTTGATTAATTTCAAAGAAGAATATAGAAGCTATATCTTTTTCGGCTTAGGAATAGTGGGTGTATTTATTTTTTATATCATAATTCAGTCTATTTGTGCTGGAGAAGAGGCTCGTGTGCGTAAATTTATTCTTAAGGGTAAGAGGGCAGTTGAGACAAAAGATATTTTGGCTTGTTCCGATATGATTTCACTAAACTATAAAGATAAATATGGTAATACACGAGAGAGTATAATTTACGATGCAAGAGAAGTGTTCGCTTATTATAAAGATATTCTTACCAGTATTGAAAAAATGGATATTCAGCTAAATGCAGCCAAAGACCGGGCTACCGTTGAAATAGTAGCTTTGGTTTTATGCCGTACAAAAGAGGAAAAGCTGGAAAATGTTTTCGAAGGAGAAAAAGGCCGATTCCGGGTAAAATTAATTAAAGAGGATAAAAAGTGGCGGTTGCAAGAAGCTGAATTCCTGGAGGAATTGACTATCATGGGACAAAAAATAACCTAAAAAGGCCCAAAAGGAGTCCCCGGGAAAGTGTACCTTTTTAACCCCCGCCCATCCTCAATCCCACCCCCAAATTCCCGAGCAGGGAAAATTAATTTAAGTTGACAAATCCAAAAAAGGTGATATACTTTCTTCAGAGTAGTAAATAAGGGAGTAGAAATCTTGGGCCGTAAGGTAGAGAAGTTCTCGCTCTTACGGTTTTTTTGTTTCTGCCATTATTTACTAACTATAAAAAATTTCAAAGGAAGGAGGTAGTAAGTAATGGCAAGAGGAAAAGTGAAGTGGTTCAATAACCAGAAAGGTTATGGATTTATCACCCCTGAATCAGGCAATGATGTATTTGTGCATCACAGCGCAATCCAAGGTGAGGGTTATAAGTCTTTAGAGGAAGGCCAGGAAGTTGAGTTTGAAATTGAACAAGGTCCTAAAGGCGAACAGGCTACTAAAGTAGTGAAGCTGTAACCAAAAAAACAACGGCCCGGTTCTACAGGAGAGTCGGGCCTATTTTTTAAGTAAGGAGGATTAGATGCATAAGGGTAAGATTAAAAAACTGGTTCGTGAGAGAGGATTTGGTTTTATTAGCGATACAGACGGCAGGGAATTATTTTTTCACCGGTCCGGCCTTGTCGATTTAAAATTTGATGCTTTAACCGAAGACCAGGCAGTAGAGTTTGATGTCGAAACATCACCGAAGGGTCCGCGCGCTATCAATGTGCGCATTGCGCAAGCGTAACAACACCCCGTAATATGAAAGTAGTACTTATTGAGCCGACTCAAGCAGAGGCAAATGTATACAGTAAATTACATATGCCTCTCTTAGGCCCGATATATCTGGGAACTATTCTTAGGAATAGGGGTCATGAAGTTGAAATTTATAACGAAGATATATACAAGCCTGATTACTCAGGGTTGAACGCTGATCTAGTCGGTATTTCAATTCTGACCTCAACTGCCCAGCGCGGATACGAGATAGCCAGAAAATTCCCCAGAGAAAAAGTAATCATAGGAGGAGTCCACGCCAGTCTTTTACCGCAGGAGGCCTGGCAATTTGCCAGACAGGTAGTTGTCGGTGAGGCAGAAGAGGTTATTGCCGGCGTGGTAGAAGGTTCGATAAAAGACGCCATTGTTTATGGTAAACCCATCCAGAATTTAGATAGCCTGCCATCCCCCGATTTTTCTTTAATCAAAGGATATAGATTGCCTTCTCTTATTATGCCTATCTCTACCTCAAGAGGTTGTCCTTTTGACTGCGTTTTTTGTTCCGTAACAAAGATGTTCGGCCGTAAATACCGTTTCCGCAGTGCGGAAAATGTGATGGAAGAATTGTTATCCAGGAACACAAGTTCATTCTTCTTTTGCGATGATAATTTTACCGCTCATCCTCAACGCACGGCCGCATTATTAGAGCTTATACTGAAGCATAAAATTCGTAACTGGGCCTGTCAGGTGCGCTGTGATGCGGCAAAAGACGATGCGCTTCTGAGTCTTATGGCGCGTGCTGGTTGTAGCGTGGTCTGCGTGGGTTTTGAATCCGTGAATATGAAGACGCTTGAGGCTTATCAGAAGAAACAGACCATTGAGGATATCATTAACGCCATACGTTCTTTTCGAAAGAAAAGAATTAGAATTCACGGTATGTTTGTTTTGGGTAGCGATAACGATAACGAAAAGACCATATGGGATACTCTGAAGTTTGCCATAAAGCAAAAGATAGATACTATCCAGATGATGATCCTTACTCCCGTACCCGGTACGAAGCTTCACGAAGAGCTAAAGAAGCAAAAACGGATTTTCAGCCACGATTGGAATCTTTATGACGGCCAGCACGTTGTTTTCACCCCCAAATTATTATCCGCTAAACAGCTGCAGTTAAATGTAGCCAGGGCATATGCTAAATTTTATTCCCTTCCCAAGTCAATTTCTCTGCTGGTAAGTTTGCGTTTCAGAAACGCGATGTTCCGCTTTATGGGATATAGAATTGTGCGGGAATGGCTAAGGCGTAATCACAACATGCACTGGTTACTACAGACTTAGAGCTTAACGATTTATAGTTGAATAATTCCTCATTTTGCGGTAAAAT
>JAGUYA010000113.1 GCA_020061545.1 Candidatus Omnitrophota bacterium | reverse complement strand
TAAGTTCGGACCTATAAGTTATGTCGATTAGCTAATCAATAGCCATCTCCATAACTTATGTCTCACTTATTTTGTCAGCTTCCCGAATTAGGTCCTCTTTATTTATGCCCATGGCTAAGAAATCCCAGGGCAAGCATTCATCCTTTGACTTCTCCTGTAAATAAAAATCAGGGATTATCCGGGATTCGCGAAAGGCCTCCTGCCATCTTTCAAAAACAAAATAACTATCCCAGGCATCAAATCGCGCTCCTTTTCTAAAAGCAGCCGAAATCACTTTACTTAATCTTCTATCTCCCCGGCAAAGCACGCCTTCTAAAAGACTCATATAGGGGTTACGCAGACTTAATTTTAACCTTCTATTCCTTATTTTTCTCTTCAGATAATCCTGTTTATATTTTATACTTTCTATAGGCTCCATCCGAAACCACTGAAACGGCGTATGCGGTTTAGGAATCAAGGTATTGATACTGATATTGACCTGAGCTGCTTTTTTATTTATATTCTTCCTGAGCTCGGAGGTGGCAATCGCTAAATCAACGATAGCGTCTAAGTCCGTTTGTTCTTCAAAAGGTAGACCAATCATAAAATAGAGTTTTATATTCTGATAGCCATAGATATAAGCCTGCTTTATTGCCTCAAAGAAATCTAAGATATCAAAATCTTTATTCAGGATTCTGCGCATCCTCTCAGTGGCTGCCTCAGGGGCAAAAGTAAGACCGGTCTTTTTAATAGTAGCTATTAAAGAAAGGAGATTCCCCAGCATTGCCTTTGGTTTTATCGATGGCAAAGATATGCTCACTGCCTTTTCTTTAAATAAATCAATTAAGCACTTTAAGAGCTCTTCTATACCTGGAAAATCGCTTACTGACAGTCCGCAGAGGGATATTTCTTCGTAACCACTACGTGTATAAGTGCGAGAAGCTAAATTTAATATATTTTTTATCTCTCTTTGCCTAACCGGGAAATAAAGGTACCTTGCCTGACAGAAACGGCAAGCATTGGGACAACCCCGCATAATTTCGAGACTAATACGGTCATGGACTATGGAAATATAAGGTGTCAACCATTCTAAAGGAAAATATGCACTATCTAAATCTTTAAGGAAACGTTTCTTAATTTTAGTGGGAACACCGCTTACCTTCGTCTTAAACTCTTCTATTCTGCCTTCGGGATTATATACCACTTCATACAACGAGGGCACATATACTCCCTCAATATGAGAAAACGCAAGCAGTAATTCCTGCTTACTTATTTTAGCGGTCTTAAATTGGTTTTCAAATTTTCGATAGAGATCGATTATCTCTAAAATTACCTCTTCTGCTTCACCAATCACAAATAAATCAAAGAACTCATGCATGGGTTCAGGATTTAATGCACACGGCCCACCCCCAATAACTAAAGGATGATTCTCGTCACGTAAAGAAGACTCTAAGGACACTGAACCCAACTCTAAGATATTTAATACATTGGTATAATCCAATTCATACCCCAGTGAGAAACCGATGAAATCAAATTCCTTAAGGCTTCTTCTGGATTCCAGGGAAGATATTTCCATATTTTTATCCCGCAATATCTTTTCCATATCTGAAGCGGGAGAAAAAAATCTTTCACATACCACATCAGGTATATTATTTAATATACCGTAAATGATTCTTACGCCTAAGTTACTCATTCCTATTTCATATAAATCTGGAAAACAGAGGGCAAATTTTATCTCACTCGTCTTGAAGTCTTTTTGAGTGAGATTCCATTCCTGGCCAATATAGCGACCGGGTTTATTTACTTGGAATAGAATATCTTCTAACATAAATAGTTTAGTATTGAGGTTGAGATTAAGATTGAGATTAAGACTTAGGTTTAACTTAACCTTAATCTTAGTCTTAATCTAATTAAAATATCGCCCTAGTTTTATTGATATTCACCAGTACCCCTAAAGATAAAAAAGTGACAAATATAGATGAACCACCATAACTCATCAAAGGCAAAGGTAGTCCTACCACCGGAGCAAGTCCCAGGTTCATCGCAATATTGATAAAGACCTGTATGCCAAGCATAAAAGAAATACCAAAAGCTAATAATCTACCAAAATTATCGCTGGTCTTACAGGCAATAGTAATACCTTGTTTAACCAAAAGATAATATAAAAGTAACAATACACTACTTCCTAAAAAACCCCATTCTTCGGCAAAGGTAGCAAAGATAAAGTCGGTGTGAGATTCAGGTAAGAAATGTAATTGGCTCTGCGAGCCTTTCAGCCAGCCCTTGCCAAAAAAACCACCTGAACCAATAGCAATCTTAGATTGAATTACCGTATAACCTGCACCCAGCGGGTCTATATTGGGATTTAAAAATACGAGTAGCCTATCTTTCTGGTAATCTCTCAAAAAGTGCCAGAGTATCGGTAAACATAAAATAATCATTAATAAAAACACAAATATATATTTCAATCTTACGCCTCCCAGATAAAGCATAGTTATAAATATAAGAAGTATCATCGCGCTACTACCTAAATCCGGCTGTTCAATGATTAAGCCAACAGGAATAGCTACAAATAGAAAGGGCAAAATAAGCGCACGGAATACTCCTAACTTACTTATCGGCAGAGAAACGTCATTCACTGATTTGGTGCTAAAATATTTTGCCAGGAATATGACGATAACTAATTTGGCTATCTCTGAGGGCTGGACGTTAAACCAGACTACCCTCAACCATCTTTGGGCTCCTAAACGCACAATTCCTAAAATAAATACTAAGCATAATAAGAAGAGTACGAAGGCATACAAAAAATAGGTCATATCCCAGAGGCGGCGATAATTAAAATTAGATATGAAGATAAAAAGAGTTAATCCTAAGATAACCCATAAGATCTGACGCTTATATAATAATTGCCAAAGCCCACCTTCTTTCTGATAGTTACTACTGTAGATAGAAAGAATGCCGATACAGACAATTAAGAGAGCAATGATTAATATTGAGAGATTGATATTACGCAAACAATCACTCCTCTATTGTTGTAATTAAGTTAAAATCCAAATTTCAAATAATACCGATACTGCCAAATACCTGCCTGCCGGCAGGCAGGAATCCCAATTTCAAAATCCTAAAAGGTTTGGGATTTGGGATTTTGGGCTTATTTGGAATTTGGTAGTATTTGGATTTGGGATTTGTCATATTAAATTAATTTCTCCTGAATCATTCTTTCTATTATTTGTTTTGCTACTATGCTGGAAGCATGACCAGAGCCACCGTGCTCTAGGAATATGCAGATAACAAACTTCGGTTCCTGAAAAGGGAAAAAACCTACAAACCAACCATGTGGTTGCCCACGCCCTACCTGGGCTGTGCCTGTTTTGCCCGCAACAGATACGGGTAAGTCTGATAATACCTTAGCTGTGCCATACGCATCAGAAACAACACTACGTAAGCCCTGCCTGATATAATTTATAGTGCTCTCCTTTAGCGATAGAGTTATGGCTTTCCTTCTTAAGCTGGTGATATCCCTTCCGCCGATAGCTTTAACTATATAAGGTTTCACCAAGGTCCCTCTATTCGCGAATACTGCCATCATCCGGGTTATTTGTAGAGGGCTAACCAATAGCTCTCCTTGACCGATAGCCAGATTTGCCGTATCGCCATCAAACCAATTTTTCAGTCTATAAACTTTTTTCCACAAAGGAGAGGGCACAAAACCACTTGCTTCATAGGGTAAATCAATAGCAGTGGGATGAGAAAAACCAAACTTAAGCGCATAATCATAAATATTTTGGGCACCTACGAGAAGACCAGTCCTGTAGAAGAAGATATTACAGGAATGCGTGATTGCCCCTATGAGATTCTGAAGGTTATGCGTATCCCAGCAAGAAAATTCCTGTTTTCCAATATATGTGCTTCCTGGACAATAAAAGGTAGTAGATAAATTAATTTTTCCTGTCTCAAGAGCAGCGGTTGCCACTACCAATTTAAAAACCGAACCCGCAGGATAAACACCGCTTGAGGCGCGGTTTACTAAGGATGCACTGGAATCATCCAGAAGACTAACCACAGCAGAGTCAGACTTTTTCACAAATACTGAGGGATCGAAACTAGGACTGCTGGCCAGAGTGATAATCTCACCGCTGTAAGGCTCCATAATTATAACACTGCCGTTTCTTCCATTTAGACTCTCTTCGGCTATCTTCTGTATCTCTAAATCCAAAGTCAACTGTATATCTTTTCCATTTGAGGGCGGCTTAAAGCCCAAAACACTTACTAATCTACCGCGATGGTCTACCTCTACTGATAATCCGCCTTCTTCTTGATGCAAATAATAATCATATTTTTCTTCTATGCCGCCAAAACCCACAATATCCTTGGTCTTATAACCATAACTTGCTAATTTGGTCAGGCGCCAACGGTCAATCTCATTTAGATAACCTATCGCATGACAGGCAAGTTTTCTATAGGGATAACGCCTTAAGGGATAGGGTTGGATGATAATATTGTCCAGGTCCTGCTTTAATTCCTCCAGGGCAATGGCCTTTTTTATATCTATATTTTTTGCGATAGTGGTAGGCATAAATGGTGCGATATAACTATTGCGGAATTTATCTTTTAAGCCACCAAAATCCGCATCCAAAATCTTGGCTACACTAGACAATGTCTTATTCACCTCGCTCTCTCCATAAGATGAAACCATTACATCGAAGGTGAGATAATTGTCGACAATAATAGCGCCGTTGCGATCCAGGATTCTTCCCCGGCTACCTTTTTGGGGTAGAAGCCTTATACAATTTTTATTGCTTAACTCTCTGAATCTTTTACTTTGTATAACCTCGGTATTTAAAATACCCAAACCCAAAAATAAAAAAAGAAAGATTACTATCCTATTAATAATGTTTATTCTCATCGTAGCTTATCTCTTATATTGTTATTTTATTAAGCGCTTAAGGGACTCTTGATGAGTAAACCCCGTTAGATAGATTTATCTAATTAATAAAAATGCCCTATCTAACGGGGTAAACTACTGGTTTGATAATCTTAAACACTAAAGGCAAAATAAAGGCGGTATATAAAGATTCCATGAATGCGGTGCGCAGGAAGATACCCCAGGAGATAAAATTACCTAAAAATAAAAATATTAATCTGGTGATGACATCATTGATAAGCATAATAATGAATACAGATGCCATACGAATAAGATTATTATCTAACGATACTTTTTTAGATAAGTTTATGATGAGGAAGCTTGATAATGGAAATAAGAGAGTATTTATACCGAACGCATTTATAGAGAGGGCATCTTTTAAAATACCAGCAAAGATACTGAAAAATAGAGCCTGCCTCACTCCAAGAAAAATGCTGACAAAAACGACGCTAACCATAAGCAGGTCTGGTTTTACATTCAATATTTTAATGTAATCTAGAATTGTTATTTGCAGTAACACGCAGGTAATAATAATGAATAAAAAAATCCAATTCTTCACCCCGCTCTTCCTTTCTTATCTATGTCTATGCCCCCGTCCTTACTTTTATTATTAATTTTAGGAAGGGCGGGGTTCACCCCGCTCTTCCTTATTTCATTTATTTTAACTTTTTTAGGAAGGGCGGGGTTCACGGAATAATTATGAATACCTCTTCTATACTAGATAGGTCAATTGCCGGCTTTATTATTGCGTAGCGACTTAACCCTGAGAACTCCTCACCAATATTCAGCACGCTACCTATAAGTAAACCTTTGGGGTAAGCGCTGGTTAAACCAGAAGTGATAATCACATCAGAAACTTTAATATCCGAGTCTTTGGTGAGATACTTCATAATCAAAGAGTGCCCTAAAGTACCGGATACGAGGCCTTCTTGGCGACTCCGCTGCACTATAGCAGAAACACCAAAACTTGGGTCATTAATCAGTATTACTTTGCTTGTGGAACCTGTAGTTTCTATAACCCGGCCGGCTAATCCTAAAGGAGTAATCACTACAAAACCACGCTTGATGCCATTATAACTTCCTTTATCAATCAAAACTACCGATGACCAGTTATCCACTGCACGGCCGATAATCCTGGCTGCAATCACCTTACAGGCAGACTTCTGTTTAAAAGAAAGTAGATTCTTTAACCGTTTATTTTCCAGATAAATTTCGTTTACGCTGTTAAGTCTATTCCTGAATAAATCTATTTCTCTCTTTAATCTTTCGTTTTGGATGAGATTGCGATGATAAAAAATAATCCCACCGAGCTCGCGTTTAATTAATGTGCATAAACCTAAGGGGTATTTTAAGATATATGCGGTTGGCTTTCTT
>JAGUYA010000180.1 GCA_020061545.1 Candidatus Omnitrophota bacterium | reverse complement strand
TGCTGCTCAAAACATGCCTCGTCACCCGCTAAAACGAAGTCAGTGAGAGCGAGGGTCCGCAGGCGAGCGAAATTTTGCCTCGCTGGGGCAAAATGAGCGTCCCCGCGAGAAACAGTCCAAGACAGGACCCGTAAAAACATCGTAAAGATTATGAAATTACTATTACATACCTGTTGCGCGCCGTGCCTCATTTATCCCCTGGAGAGATTAAAAGAGAAAGGGGTTGAGGTGACGGGATTCTTTTATAATCCCAATGTCCATCCCTTTAGAGAGTATCAAGATAGAAGGCAGGCAGTAGAGGATTATAGCAAGCGAATTAATTTGGTTGTAATTTATCCCGATTATCAGCCTTCACAATATTTCCAAGAGGTGAACCTCAAAGAAAAGCATCCTGAAAGGTGTTCACTCTGCTGGACCTTTCGCCTGAAGGCTACTGCCAAAACAGCAAAAGATAAAGGATGCGATTCTTTTTCTACGACTTTATTAGTCAGCCCTTATCAGGACCAGGACTTGCTTAAGAAAATCGGAAATGCTATTTCGCAAGTGGAAGGAGTTAATTTTTACTATGAGGATTTTCGTCCTGGCTTTAAGAAAGCGCACGATTTAGCAAAAGCCCACGGAATATATTGCCAGAATTATTGCGGCTGTATTTATTCAGAAATAGAAAGATACAGTAAAAAATAATAACGGGTCAGGGACAGTCCCCTTCGGGGACAGTCCCTTTCGTGCAAAGGATGCAGGCGCTCGGCAAAACATTAATTATTTTCGGGATTGTTTTAGTTGGTATAGGCGTGTTATTGAATTTTGTGCATAAGATACCATTTATTGGCAGGCTTCCCGGAGATATATATATTCAAAAGAAGAATTTCACTTTTTATTTTCCCATAACCACATCCATATTAATCAGCATTATCCTTTCATTAATATTTTGGCTATGGTCTCGCCGCTAAGAAAAGTTATAAGTTATAAGTTATGGGTTATAAGTTTCATTATTTTCCTATCTTTCACTCATAACTCAGCACTCATAACTCAGCACCATTCTTTTGCCCAATCGCCAAAATATATCCGCGTAGCTATTCTAGAGGATGTTTCTTCTTTAAGACTAAAGATAAAAGGAACTTACGAAGTCATAGATTCAGTAAGTAACAAGGTTTTAAATCGCGGTAAAAACTTAAACACCACTGTTACGGTGTATAACAGAGGCATTTTACTGGGAAATACAAAATCTAATACAAATAAGTTGTTTATTAAGTCGTGCGATGCCAATGTTATTATTAATGGTCGGATGTTTAGGGGCGATATCCAGTTTATAAAAAATGACAATATGAAACTTTTGGCTATTAATCAGATTGAATTAGAAGATTACATAAAAGGAATCTCGGTGCGGGAGACCTCGCATTACCGACCCATAGAATCACTCAAGGCAGAGGTTATCGCCTTTCGCACTTTTGCGCTTTATAAAATGCAGGAAAATAAGCAAAAGGATTTTGATTTAACCAGCGATATCTATTCTCAGGTATATGGCGGTAAAGGTGCGGAGCGTTACCGTATCAATAAAGCCGTGGATGAGACTAAAGGCTTGGTTCTTACTTATCAAGGCAAAATCTTTCCTGCTTTTTATCATGCTACGTGTGGCGGAGATACAGAAGATGCCTCTTTGCTTTGGAACGTAAATATACCACCTCTAAAGGGTGTTCCTTGTAATTTTTGCCAGGATTCACCGCATTTTCAGTGGCACAATGTCTTATCACAGGAAGAAGTGAAGAATGCCTTAGTAAAAGGCGGATACCAAATAGGGAATATAAAAGACATCTTAATATTAGGCAGAGATAAATCCAACCGTATTACTAACCTCAAAATAGTAACTGAGAAAAAAGATATAGAGATTTCCGCTAAAGATTTTAGGAATCTGCTTGGTCCAAATATCATCAGAAGCACAAATTTTGATGTCAAGGTGGTTGAACGTGATATAGTGTTTGAAGGTTTTGGCTGGGGTCATGGCGTGGGTTTGTGCCAGTGGGGTGCTTATTTTATGGCCAAAGAGGGTTATAACTATAAACAAATCCTGGAGTATTATTATCCAGGAGCCGCAGTTTCTTTGAGTGCTAATCTATGAAATTATCCGATTTTGATTATCCTTTACCTAAAGAATTAATCGCGCAGTATCCTTTAAAAGAAAGGGATGCGGCGCGGCTTTTAGTTTTAAATCGTAAACAAGGCACAATAGAACATCACCTTTTTAAAGATACAATAGATTATTTTCAAGAAGATGACCTCCTTGTCTTAAATGATACCAAAGTTTTACCCAGCCGTTTAATCGGCTCAAGACTAACCGGCGGCAAAGTTGAACTCTTGCTCTTAAGGCAAAAATCCGGCTTAACCTTTGAGGCATTAATTAGACCGAGCCGCGTAAAACCCAAAGAGAAAATCATATTTACCCCGCCCTTTCTACAACGTAGGGATTCTATGCGAGAAAGAGCGGGGTTTAATGGCGGTAGAATCTCTGGTGAAATTAGCGCTAAAAACGAAATCACTTTTCAGGCAAAGAATATAGATACTATTTATAATTTAGGGGTGATGCCCTTGCCACCCTATATAAAAAGAGACTCTGAAGACCTGGATAATATTTATTACCAGACAGTCTATGCCCAAGAATTAGGTTCCATTGCTTCACCGACAGCAGGATTGCATTTCACTAAAGAATTGCTGGCGCAGATTAAAGCGCAGGGCGTAAATATTGCTTATATTACTTTGCACATCAGTTACTCTACATTTAAACCAGTTAAGATAGAAGATATTACTCAGCATAAGATGGAAAAAGAATATTTTCAGGTGAGCAAAGAGGCGCAAAAGAGTATAAATGAGGCAGGTGCAAAAAAGGCACGTATATTTGCCGTGGGAACAACTGCCTGCCGCGCCTTAGAAACTTATGCTAGAGGCCACAAAGAAGGATATACGGATTTATTTATTTATCCGGGATATAAATTTAGGATGACGGATTGTCTGATTACCAATTTTCATCTGCCGCGCACCACCCTGTTTATGCTGGTATGTGCTTTTGCCGGCGAAAAACTGATTAAAAAAGCCTATCAAGAGGCAATCGATAAAAAATATAGATTTTATAGTTATGGCGATGCCATGCTTATTGTTTGATGTTAATGACGACACAACTTATGGAGCAATAGCGAACATAAGTTGTATGTCGGAATTAACCC
>JAGUYA010000105.1 GCA_020061545.1 Candidatus Omnitrophota bacterium | reverse complement strand
GTTTAGCCTGTGCTATATTGAAAGTGGTGGGGGGTAAGTTCGGACTGATAAGTTATGTCGTTTACATTAATATATGTCTCCATAACTTATGTCCTCACTTATTGTCTCTTTTCTAGTTGATAGGATAGACTGCGCCTTAAATTTTTTAGTTTGGGGCTTATGAAAACTGGATATTTATATTTAGGATAGGTATCTTTCAATTCTTGCGGAAATCGAGAAAGATTATTCTTCACCAGATACCTGATCTTCTCTAAAGAGGGTAACTTATAAATTATTCTTCCCCTCTTGACTACTTTTACTAATAAAGGTCTGCCTCTTATTTTTTCTTTTTCTAACCCTAAAATATCTTTTACGCATCTTCCTCTTTTATCCTGAATCCTAAAGACTTGTTTTCTACCCGGATAGGTAACCTTGCCTTTACTTAATTTCATGGTGGGCAAGAAATTGCCATTTTCGTCGGTAATCTCACTTATCTTATAGATAACATCTAATGCCGGCGCGTCAATGCTTGTGCCCATATGCGTACCTACGCCAAAATTATCCACTAAAGCTCTCTTTTTCAGTAAATCTCTTATCCTGAATTCATCTAAATTACCGCTGGCAAAAATCTTTACATAATTTAGCCCTGCTCTATCGAGCAGCCTTCTGGCCAGCTTCGATAATTTGACAATATCTCCGCTATCCAATCTGATACCTTGTAGCCGGTGTTTTATGGCTTTAAGATATAAACCTATCTGAATCGCATTCTCAATACCTTTTGGGGTATCGTAGGTATCCACCAGGAGGGTGGTGTGTTCCGGGAAAGTGTTACTGTAAGCAAGAAAGCTGTCCAGCTCATGTTTAAAAGACATTACATACGAATGTGCCATAGTTCCTATAACTGGTATTTTATACAATTTACCTGCTAATACATTAGACGTTCCTTTAAACCCCACCATATATGAGGCGCGGCTCACTTTAATCGCCGCATCAGAGCCGTGGGTCCTTCTGAGAGAAAAATCATAAACCCCTTTATCCTTAACAGCACAGACTACCCTAGAGGCCTTGCTGGCAATCATGGTCTGTAAGTTTATGGTATTCAGGAGAAAACTTTCAATGACCTGAGCCTCAATAATCGGTGCTGTCACGCGTATAATGGGCTCGTTAGCAAAAAAAATGGTACCTTCAGGCATGGCCCAGATATTGCCTCTAAATCTAAAGTGGCTTAAATAGTGAAGAAAATCACCGGAGAATATCTTTTGCTTTCTTAAATATTCTAAATCTTGCCTATTGAATTTTAAATTCTTTATATAATTTAAGATGTCCTCTAACCCGCAGGCAATTAGATACGCGCGTTTGTCAGGAAGCTCCCTGACAAACAAGTCAAAGGTAGCAAAGGCATTTCTTTTATAGACAAAGTAACTTTGTGCCATAGTTAATTCATATAAATCTAATAATAAGGAGGTATGCATCTTGAACATTATTTTGAGATTATATCATTATATTTTTCTTGCGGAAAATAATGACTATAGGAGACAATGCGGCTTTCTTTATCAATAAAGATATAGGTAGGCACACCTAATATTCCGTAATCTCTGGCAACGGTAGCATCTTTGTCCAAAAGAACCTTGTAGGAGAAAGGATACCTTTGTATAAACCTTTGTACTTTCTCCGCTCGCTCCTCTACATTTATCGCCAATACTTCCATGCCATTCTCTGATAATTCTCTATGCATAAGATTTAGCTGTTTTAATTCTTCTCGGCAAAAAGGGCACCAGGTCGTCCAGAAAAACAAAATTACCGGCATGCCCCTAAATTCAGATAGAGAAATTTCCTGATCCTCTAAATCCAAAAGGTTAAAGTTAATGGCCAACTCACCAGTTTTAGCCTGTAGGGGGCTAGCGGCAAATAAAAAATTTTGTACTAATATTAGAGGTAAAACAATAGAGAATATTTTTTTTACCACATCGCCCTCCCAGCTCTAATCAGAAAATATTCACCCATGCCCAGCATTATAAAACCCGAGAATTTCTTTATCCACATAAGCCAAATTCCAGATTTAGACAGATTTACAAAAATAGAACTAAAGGTGCCCACTAAAATTAACAAAAAACCCATGCCATAGGCAAAAACAAATAAGAGGCTAATACCATAAAATATATTTTGCTGGGTGGCTACATAAAGTAATATTGTGCCTAAGGCAGGTGCGGTGCAGGGACCAGCTACCAATCCTGAAACCAAACCGAGCAGAAAAGTAGAAAAAATACCGCCTCTGATTTTGATTTTATTCTTAAGACGTACTCCCGGGAAATTTATATTGATGATGTCAAAAAAAGATAATCCGGAAATAATACAGGCATTGCCTATGATGAAGAAAGATACTGGATGTGCAGAAATCTGGCCGAATAATCTTCCCGTAAGCGAAGCTACCAGTCCTAAGATAGAATAAGTAATCGCCAGGCCCAATACATAAATTAGACTTAAGATTAAACCTCTAAGACGCGAGGAACCTGCTTTAACACCAATAAAACCCAGGGTTACCGGGACCAATGGATAAAGGCACGGAGAAAAACTTACCAGTAGTCCGCCTAAAAATGCGCCTATATAACTTAGGGAATTACCTTGTAGATTCATTTAGCCACTGAAGATATTCTCTGTTACCGGCGATAATGGGTAAAGCAATAATTTCTGGAACCTCATAGCTATGCAATGATTTCACCTTTTTTATCAATTTAGACAAAAGTGCCTTTCTCGTCTTAACTATCAAAAGCGCTTCGTAAGCCTCATCCACTCTACCCTGCCACCAAAATAAGGAATGCACATTTTCCATAATATTCACGCAGGCAGCTAATTTTTCCTTGACTAGGCTCGAGGCAATTTTTTCTGCCTCTTTCTTATTGGCTGTGGTCACAAAAATTACTACATTCATTTTAGGCTTTTGACCAATTTAGCTACTCGGGAGCCCAATCTTATACACTGCTTGGTTGCCCGGGAATCCGGGGCATCAATGGCTACGGGGCCGTAATGGTCTCCTTGAGGGTCACCTTGAATAATCATACCATGAATAAACATGGCATTCAAGATATCTAAAATGGTGGTCTCATTACCACCACCCACATTAGCAGAGGAGGCAAATGCGGCTCCTACCTTACCCTCGAGTTTACCGTGGAATTTTACTGATTCATCTAATAGTTTCTTAATCTCAGCCGCCATAGTCCCATAGTAAGTAGGAGAACCGATAACTATCGCCTCGTATTTGAGTAGTTCATCCGCATCTACATCCTTGACCTCTTTTATCGC
>JAGUYA010000063.1 GCA_020061545.1 Candidatus Omnitrophota bacterium | reverse complement strand
TAAGTAAGGTGGTCTTAAAATAACGGTTGCCCTTTACATCTATGTTTCCGGTAATTCCCTCTATAACCCTGATTTCTAATCTTCCTTCTTCAATCTTCTGGGGAGGCATATAGGCACGCGAGGTGATATAACCGCGCCTGCGGTAGGCATCGGTAATTAAATCTGCTGCTTTCTGCATATCTCTTAAGGTAACTTCCTTATTTTCAAATTGTAATATAATATCATTGAGTTCTTTCTCCGGAAGGAGAGTTACGCCGGTTACCATAATTTTTTTAATAAGGATTTTCTGTTCAGAGACTGGAGGAGCTACTTTGGGTGGAGCAGGTTTTTCTATCTCGGGTTTTGGTTTTTCTTCTTCAATTTTCTCTCTTAAGAGTTTTTCCTTCTCGATTTCCCGTTCAATCTTCTCAATCTTCTCTACCTGTGCAAAAAGTGGCGTATTAACAGAGATGATAAATAAAGTTAATAATAAAATTAACTTATTCCTTTTCATATATGCCTCTCTTTTTTTATAGTAATTGTCAGGTGGGCAGTTTAATATATCTATAAAAAATATTTGTCAATGGTTTTATTTATAATTAAGCGCAAATTCCTCAACTCTGATTATTAATTGCTTCTTTTTAATCTGATATGAGATCTTTGTGGGTTGTCCGGTATAACCTTTCAGCTTGTAGGCCTCTTTAATCAACTCCAATAAATGCTGGATATCTTTTTTAGTGAGCCACTTCCTTTGAAAAGGTAGAATTATATCTTTTATCTGGTCTTCGGTAAGCAAACTAATACCTTCTACCAGAATCTTATTAATGAATATCTTCTCTTCCTCAAGCAGTTTCTCTCTTAGGACCTTTTCTTTATCTAAAATCTCCTGCGTCCTCTCTATCTGGCTGACAGTGGGTGCCTGGGCAAAACATAAATTTTCAATACCTATCCTTAAAAATAGAAAAAACAAAATTACTGCGATTAAAAATTTCTTCATAAACCGTGTATTTATTTTTTCTGCAGTTCTTTCAATTTCTTTAAATACTTAAGGTCTTCGCGATCCTTTATTCTGCCTGCAGCACGTTTCATTTTTATAAGGTCATCTAATGACGCAAAATAAACAAAGGTATGACCAAATTTTGCCCTGACTTTATTTCTCCATACATCCTGGAAACTTACGCCTTTTACAAATGGATGAATATCAGTTTCTACCGCATATTGACGGATAAGTAATTTCTTTCTAAGTAAATCTTCGCTTTCGACATCGGTTAAATCGTATCCAAATGCCTTTAAGGCAGACCAAGTTTTTTTAGCATTAATTTCGGTTGGTCTGATAAAAATATCGATATCTAAGGTTGCGCGGGCATATCCATGAACCGGAAAGGCGGTTGCACCAATAATTACAAAATCAACCTTATGTTCTTTTAATGATTTCAGAAGACTTTCTGTATCCACTTTTCTCCAATAGATTAATCATTTCTTTTGTCTTTTTAAACATCATCTCAAATCTCTTCCTAATAGAAAGAGATTTAAGGAACCTTAATTCGAATTCTATTTCTTTTTTTGTATTATGTCGAGTTAATTTTAAAATTGGCGTCATCTTTGTTTATTATTATAAGTCGGTATCCCTTAATTTCAATGTTTATTTTAATCTGATAGAAGGTAAAAAATATACCTCTATTTAAAAATCTTTTTTACAAAAAGAATATAACCTACGGCGAGGGCATTTAAGGAAGCCAGCAGGACTACCGCGGCAGCGATATCTTTAATCAGCTTTATGAGGGTATGGTACTTAACTTTCACCATATTCATCATCATCTCGATAGCGGTATTGAATATCTCTGCCACAAATACCAGAGTTATAGTGATACAAAGCGCGACCAACTCAGTGCCGCTTAATTTAAGATATAAGCCTAAAAGAAAAGCAAAAATACCCAACGTAAAGATGATGCGCATATTGCGGTGGTATAAGAATAGGTAGGCAATACCGTTTATAGCCAGTTTGAGGCTCTCTTGGAAACCGCGGAATCTAAAAATATGCCTGAGTAATTTTCTAGGTGTCATTTTATTTCCTTCTATAGGCTTCTAAATAAGAATCACAATAAATATGTTTATTGAGGATTAACTCTGCGGTAATGGCTACATCCATTAAATCTTTATCCGTGGGGTCTAATATCGCGGCGTCTAAGCCGTAAGCTACCGCCATAGTCAGGAAAGTGCGGTTGACTAAACTGCGCACACAAGTGCCCTGCGAAACATTACTCAGGCCCACTATGCTCTTGGGGGCGGCTTGAGAGATAATCTTAAATTCGCGGATAACTTCTAAAATATCCTTCATCTGGGCCTGGGCAACATTGACCGGTAAAACCACAGGGTCAAGATAAAGGTCTTCAATGGGAAATCCCTGCTCAGAGCAACTAGCTACAATAGTTGCTGCCAATTCCAATCTCTGGTCTTTGTTCTGCGGAATACCTTTTGTGCTGATGGTTAAGCCAATAAGCTTGGCATTATAAATTTTGGCCAGGGGTACTAATATATCCAATTTTTCCGGGTCAGCAGTGGTAGAATTTATAATCACTTTATTTTTCATCACCTTTAATCCGGATTCAATCACCTGCGGCTTACTGGAATCCAAAGCTAAAGGCTTATCCGTTACTTCCTGGATTGTTTCTACTAACCACTGGATATCATCTATGGGCTTACGCGATACTGGGCCGCAATTTACATCTAAAGCATCTGCGCCTGCCTTTAACTGCTGGAGGGCACATTTCTGGATTACGGCCTTATCC
>JAGUYA010000124.1 GCA_020061545.1 Candidatus Omnitrophota bacterium | reverse complement strand
CTCGAATGCACAAAAGCAGAGTTCAGTGAAGATTAAAAAGCTCTATTGGTTTATTCCTGATGGGATGAGGGCAGAGCCATATATTTTTAACATTTATGAATGGGCTCGAAAAGGAGAATTGCCAAATATCAAGCGCATGATGGATAACGGTAGTTATGGTTTCTGTAAGCCTGTTTATCCCGGCCATACTCCAGTTAATTTTGCAACTTTATTTACCGGAACTTATCCAGAAGTACACGGAGTCAGCGATGGTTCTATGCATATAGAAGGGCACCCTTTAATTAAGCCTTCGGTTACTGGTTTCAGTTCGACAGCGAAAAAGGTTGAACCGATATGGGTAACACTGGAGAAGCAAGGAAGAAGGGTAGGAGCTTTATCTATTCCTGGCTCAACACCTCCAGAGCTACAGAGTGGTTTTACTTTGGTTGGTAGATGGGGCGGTTGGGGGGCAAGTTTTTATGCAATTAACTTTGAAGAACTCGGAGACGGCCGTATGGTGTACCAACAGGGTAGACACGTGCATCTTTTTTACTTTGGACCGCCGCTGGCAGTCTATAAACACGCTCTTCCTGCTCAAGGATGGATAGCCGCGCCTCTATCTTACTCGCCAGCCAAGGAGGTTCCTTTGGAAGCCTGGGGAGCTAAAGTTCATGCTTATATATATGATAGTACAGCTGACCAAAAGGCAAACTATGACAGAGTAGCCTTTTCTATGGATAAGAAAGAAATTTTAGTTGACCTCAAAGAGGGCGAATGGAGCGATTGGTTACCCATAACGCTGATATGGAATGACCTGAAGATTAATACCTTCTTCAAAATAAGGGTGATTAAATTACGAAAAGACGGATTTTATAGAATACGATTATTTTATAATAATATGAATGAAACCCTCACCAAGCCGGATTATTTATCTGAAGACATAATCAAGAATGTAGGTCCGATGGTTGATTCGGTAGATAATTTCCCTCCCCAACTTGTTTTTTATGATGAGGACAAAAGCGTCTTTCTGGAGGAGGCGGATATGTCACTTCGGTGGCATGCAGACGCCGTTACCTATTTTCTTAAAACATATAAGCCGGATGTTTTTCTGCACGATATATATACGCCGAATCAAATGTTAACCAGCAAGTGGTGGATGGGGTATATCGACCCTGACTCGCCGCGTTATTCAGAGAAAACAGAAAAAGATAGAGAACAACTTTGGAAGGAAGTCAAAGATATGTATAAAAAACTCGATAACATTATTGGGAACTATCTGGAAAACGCAGATAATAATACTATCATAGTAGTTACCTCTGACCACGGAGTAGCTCCTTTGCATACATTAGTTTATTTAAATAATCTTTTTGCAAGAAAAGGATGGTTGGAATTTAAAATTGCCCCCCTTACGGGAGAACCTATTATAGATTGGGAGAAGTCAAAGGTGGTTTATTTGAAATTCGGGAATATTTATATACATCCTTCGGGTTTGCATGGAAAAGATGGTAACTGGCATCGCGCCTCAGGGCAAGATTATGAGAAATTAAGAAGAGAAGTAATAGATACCTTAAGAGCTCTTAAGGATGAAAATGGGGTTACTCCTGTGATGAAGATTGTAAAAGGGGGAGAAGCAAAGAAGAGACTTAGGTTACCACATGATAGAGTAGGGGATCTGATTGTGGCTAACCGACCGGGGTATGGGTGGGATGAAGAGATGTCGCAAGACAAAAGAATATTCTCCACATCACTGGAAACAGGATATAAGCAGGCTATTATATCAGATGATTGTCCAGCAATGTGGTTTCCTTTTATAGTTATGGGGCCGGGGGTTAAGAAAAATTATTTTTTAGGTACTCGGCCCATTAGTATAGTTGATCAGTATCCTACTTTAATGAGGTTAATAGAGGCAGGCATACCCACTTTTGTACAAGGTAGAGTTCTTGAGGAGATTTTCACTAAGGAATTTAAGAAACAATTGGAAAGAAGATAACTACTGTTTATTTCTTAGTGTTTAATTTTTCTTTATAGTCTCGAGGCTCTTTAAAATCTTGAGTACCTCATTGAGATCAAAGGAATCCACTGGTTGAAATACGGTTATTTGAAAAAGGGTATTATTTTCGCGGTTATAAAATACGGTAAAAGCCGCCTTCTTTTTTATTAAATCATCCTCCCAGACTCCCAAAACATAACGTTCTGTGGCGTTGGCTAACAAAACCTTCTGCGGCCTGCCCGATATCTTGATTGTAATCTCCCGCGGCTTTTTATCCTTAGGGCACTCAGTCGTAGTTGTGAGTGCACCGGTGTAAGGAATAATTTGCGGGGCATAGAGACTTTTAATAATTATATATTTAGAATGAGCGTAATCCTGAGCTTCTTGCTCTGACAGCAGCGTTATTATTTCCATTTCTATATGCGTTTTATTATCCTGCGCAATAATGGTATGGTAAGTTTTACCTTTTCCACCATATTGGAAGTTTTTTATCACAGGTAGAGAACCACCTTCTTTAAATTGGATACCATAGTTAAGCAGTAATGCATTCAAAACAGCGGAGGTCTGAGTAAACGCAGATTTATATATAATAATTACTGTCAGGGGTATAAGAATTATTGTGTAAATTAGAGCACGTTGATTTTTTATCATAATTACAGCTCTTCTTTTTATCTTTTCTGTAATTTCTCAATCTGTTTCAGTAAAGGTCTAACATATGCGGGAGAATATCTAAAGGCTTGATTGATATATTCGGTTCCTGCTGTTTTGTTAAAAGTACTGATAAAATCCCAGACAACTTCTCCCGTAGGTGTAATCTCAAAGATACGGTTTTTAGTAGCTTCGCAGATTAAAGTGTTACCATTCGGTAGCCGCATGGCGTTTCCCATGGTAGAACTGTAAAAACTCTCTTTAGGCTCGGCATGGTATTCCCAGACTATTTCTTCGGTTAGAGGATTAATTTCTATGACCCGTGACCAAGGGCGTCCTGAACCGTTATCGAAGATCAATATATTTCCATTATAAAGCATAGTAGGAGCATGGGAGGCTTGTATGATCCTTTTACTCCATGGTGACGGCCAGGCCCAGGCAATCCCGCCTGTTGTATAATCAATGATACTAATTAGATCAAGTGCGTTAAAGCAACAAAGAATGTTTCCCTTGCGAAAACGTTTATCTTTTTTAGCCAATAGGTTATCTTTTAATATTTCACAGGAATTATTATTTAGCCATTGGCCTTTACAGCTACGTATAATCTTTTTACCGATTAATTCTTCCAATTCATCCAAATACTCTTCGCCTTTCCATTGCCAGAGAATTTTTTTATCGGGGCTAATAATTTCTGTGCGTGGAAGTTCATCCTCACAGTTTCTCCCGGGGTATTCATTACGATTAATGAGAAAATTACCGTCTTCGAGGCACTGGAAGGAATGATCTATTTGGCTAGGATAAGACCATATAATATTGCCCTGTGGATCGATTTCTCGTAGTTCTCCACCAGTGGTATATACAAGATTTCCATTGGGTTTTAACCGTGCTAGTACTGTGTCACCATCTACCATCCATTGATAGATGATATTTCCTCTCATATCAATTAAATATATGGGAAAAAGGATGTCTACGCCGGGAAGGTCAAGCGTTCGGTGGGCGAACAAGGTGTATCCGTTATAACACTTTTCAGGTTTATATATCCTAAGACCTGTCTGTCTATTATCCAACGTTGGAGAGGTCACTGTAGTCTTTGTTAGATTTTCTCTTATATCCCTCGCTTTTCTTAAGAGTTCTTCTGTATCTTTATAACCGCTTTCATAGTAAAGTATCTTCTTGAGCGTCATCAGCGCTTCTGTGAGTTGAAAGTTATTCATTTGCCTTAAACCTTGTACATAAAGATGCTCAAGGTTTTGTTCAAGTAATGCATTCACTTCTCTCTCTAATCGCTTGAGGTCTTTCAACTTAACACGACCGTTAGAGGTGTTCAGTAAAAATTTTAGGTGTTCAAGAAGAGTTTTTGCCTCTTCCCATTTATTTTGAGCAATATTCTGTTTTAACAAATTATAGACAACCTCACTATTTGAGGGTAGTGTTTGAGAATCAACTACTTCTTGAGAATAGATTACTTCTGTTGGGAATAGATTTAAAACAAGGATAATGATGGGAAAGAGGATTTTATACATACTATTTAAATATTAACATATGGTACCATGTAATCGCAATATAATAATGTCAGTATTCTTCAATAATGGCTAAGATTTCACCGACATTCACCGTGTCGCCTTCGTGAAAAAAAATCTCTGAAAGCGTGCCAGAGCAGGGGCTGGGCAGATTAAATGTAGCTTTATCAGTGGTAAGTTCTACTAAATCGTCTTTCTCATTTACCTTCTCACCTTCTTTAAAATACCAATAAGAAACGGTTGCTTTTTCAATTCCTTCCCCTAATTCTGGCAAGACTACCTTAGTCATCGCTCCCCCCTTATTAACTGTAAGCTACTTTGTAATTATTTTTAAAATTATGTATAAACCTGTCTTTAATATCATCTATTTCAACATCTCTGCGCAATACGCTTTCCAAAGAGGTCATTTCTATATCCGTACCACAGGGTTTAATCAGTTGAAAATTAACCAAATCCTCTTTTTTTATATTTACGCTTACACCGTGAAAGGTGATCCAGTTTTTAATCGCGATACCAATGGAGGCAATTTTTTGTTTATCCCGCCCTT
>JAGUYA010000010.1 GCA_020061545.1 Candidatus Omnitrophota bacterium | reverse complement strand
GGTAAAAATAATAAAGCACTATATGGCAAAGAGATGGTCTTGATACCTAAAAGTAACCCCATACTTATACTATAAAGCAATACATTTTTTAAGGATAATTCTTTATTCAGCAAAAATAGGTAATTTAAGGAAACAAGGAATAGCCCTGTCACCATTACATCCACATAGGCTATTGACAATTGTTTAAAGAAATTTGGTATTATGAAAAAAAGGGCTGCCGCATAAAAAGATAGTGTTCTGTTGACCTCTAACTTCCTTGAGATATTATATGTGGCTAAAAAAGCTAAAACAAAAAAGGGAATCTGGCCTAAATCTGCAAGGAATACATTTTTTAGCGGCAGCATCAACCATAAGTAAAATAAATTGCCATTTATGGGATAATAACTCGGGCCAGGATCATCGCATATGGTAATAGGGTTTGCTAAATTTCCGTGCTTTAACCATTCCACAGGAAAAGTAAAGTGATAATTAAGACTATCCCAGCCAAATGGTGGATTAATAAGATTTATAAAGATTTTAACTGAAGCGAATGCTACAATTACGGCAATGGCAAATAATATAACCTTATTACTTAAAAGTTCCCACAAGACATCCCTTACGCCCGTAAAATTAAAAAAGGATTTTTTATTTAGGATTATAAATAGAACAATCAAAAATATTGCCAGATTAAGTAAAATGACATTCCGTAGAAAAAGAATACCCAATATTCCTAATAAAAGTTGTGTCAATACAATTTGTGTGAGATAGAGAATAAATAATGACAGGAGCGAATCTATGAAATTGCTGAGTTTAAAAATTCTATAATTCAGTAAAAACGCTGATATTCCAACGATAAGGTTCATCAACAAAAAGATAATCATTTTATTTACCCCGTTAGAAAGCCCCATTTTGAAAGGCTTAGATTCCTTTCTAACGGGGTTTATTACAGACAGCAATAAAATCTAATGCTATATTCAGTTTATCTTTTACTATAATAAAATTATCACAATCTATATGCTCATAAAATCTCTTAACAGGGTTTATTGGCGTGGGTAAAAAATTGAATAGGCCAATTTTCTTAAGTCGCCGGTAGAGGTTAAGTTTTCTACCCCTTTTTAAACCAACTATCTCTACCTTGCTAAAATATGTTTCTAACAATTCTCTAAACTCATTCCATAGGTATTCTTTAACATGAAATTTATTAAGCGGGGTATCGCTATTTGGAGAGGCATCTAATCTATTGGGAGTAGAACATATAAATATACCGTTGTCATTTAATAAATTCTTTATGTTTTCTAAAAACAATTTTGTATTCTGAATATGTTCTATAACCTGGAAGGCACATAGGGTATCAAATCTATTATTAAAAGAACCTAATTCTTCCACATCAATTGCATAAAATATTAAATTATCTTTGTGATATTTATTTTTTGCATAATCGATTATTTTCTTATCATAGTCTATGCCCACCACTTTTTTAGCAACCTCTGATAGAAAATAACTACCGTAGCCTTCTCCGCATCCGATATCCAAGATGTCTTTATTAAATACATAATCTTTAGCAAATCTATAAGCGCAAAAATGACGCGCAATCATCAGAGGGGTCTCTTTTTCTAAGAGAATCCTTTCGCCACTATTGATTATTCCTGTCATCTGATATCTATAAGTTTCGCATTTAAAAATGCGCCGCTGACAAAGACTTTTATGAGAATCGGTATATTCTCTTTGTTGTGACAGAATACTATGCTAATCTTAGATTGATGATATGGGCTTTTTTCCCGTCTTTTAATATCTAGGTCTAAAAATACCAGTTTATATACTTTTTTATCTATTGATATATCTCTAGATTGCTTTATTCCTTTTACAACGTAATTTTTCTGATTAGTATTGATATTCATTTCAAAATCTTTTATCTTATCAAAATTCATGTGTATGGTATTAAATAACAGCGAAAGCGGATCTTGTGTATGGGGAGGTATTTGGCGTCTAATATTATTTAGTGTCATTATGCCGTTTTTCTGGTCATAATAGATTTCCCTGTTTATCACCTTTTCATTAGCGATTACCGCTTCTTGTCGGAACAAGATAGGATCATGTGTGTTTATATCAACATAAGAATCTAAAATAGCATGGGCATTAAACATTTTAGCACACCATTTTAGGGAATTTGCCGTTGCGCTTAAATGATAAACCTGCTTGCCATTATAGTCTTGCAACTCGTCAAGTTTTAAAATAGCATCTGCTGCGGGAAGAATCCCGAACAAATTGACTCTGTAAATTAATTCTTTAGCTTGGACATTAGTTTTTCTTGCTAAAGAGGAAACAATTATTTTTGGACTGTTATTGTAGTAAAACAAAAATATAGATGATAATATTATTGCTGCAATGATTATAAGTAATATTTTCCTCATACCGGCTCCATTCTAACCTGTTCCAATGCGGGTTTGGAACAGGTTTTGTGCTTAAAATAGAGTGTAAATAAAGGGCGCGACCGCGCTACTTTGCGTGAAGAAAATTAAAAGCCCCAGCAATAAAAGCATTATAATAATCGGGGCTAACCACCATTTCTTTCTTACCTTTAAGAAATCCCAGAACTCTCTTAATATTGAAAGCTTACCCATTTCGTCTCCTTTTAAAATTGCCTTTCATAGTCCAAAGAACTGAATTCTTTTTTCTCTTTTCTTCTCCAATATGATTTTTTGTCTTTCTCTATCTTTCTATCTAACAAATCAACTCTGAATAGTCTCATCATCAAACCTACAGGCGCAAAGAGCAAATAAAATAGAATAAACAAAATTAGCCGTGTATTAATCCAGCTCAAAACAAATGCCAACCTCATCCAAAGAATATATACTGGTTTTAATAGAGCCGGTAATGTAAAGGCTAATATTAAAAATATTGCTAAGATGATAAAAGTGGGTATTATGCTGTACTTATGCCTGATAAAGATTATAAGAGTTATTATTAAAAAGGCGATTGCCATTGTAACGCCAAATTTCCTCAGTGATTTTTTATCTAAATTCAGTTTCTCCATCGTAATCCCTACATTCTACCTACTACATACTACCTACTATCTACTGAACTCAATCTAGCTCAAACACTTCTTGCCACTTTATATCTTTCTTAAG
>JAGUYA010000043.1 GCA_020061545.1 Candidatus Omnitrophota bacterium | reverse complement strand
GGGTTAATTCCGACATACAACTTATGTTCGCGTCGCTCCATAAGCTGTGTCGTCATTAACTATGGAAGATATTGTAAACCAGATACATAAACTTTTAATAAAAAGGCAAAAAAATATTGCTATAGCTGAATCCTGCACTGGAGGACTCCTCTCTAATCTTCTTACCCGAATCCCTGGCAGTTCCCAATACTTTATTCTAGGGGTGGTTGTGTATAGTAACCAGCCAAAAGAAAATATTTTAAAAATACCTGCAAATATCATTGATAGATATGGTGCGGTCTCAAAAGACGTAGCCAGGCTTATGGCAAAATCAGTAAGGGCAATAGCCAAAACAGACTTTGGTATTGGCGTAACCGGAATCGCCGGTCCAAGCAGAGTGGATTTAAAAGAAAACCCTGTAGGCACGGTATTTATTGCCCTGGAGAGCAAAAACAAAAAGCTCTGTAAAAAATTCCATTTTGCGGGCAATCGGCTTACCGTAAGGAAAGAAGCAGCCTTAAAAGCGTTGAAATTATTAAAAGGATTTTTAGCGGGTGGTCCCGCCAGAGGCGGGAACAGGACCCGCTAAAAAGATAATTATGAGGACATTTATTGCTATTGAGTTACCTGAAGAGATTAAAGGTTTTTTAAGCGGCATTCAAAATCAATTAAGGACCTCAGGAGCAGATGTAAAGTGGGTTAAGCCCGATAACATCCATTTAACTCTAAAGTTCCTAGGGGAAGTTGACGAGAAAAAATTAGATAAGATTAGTAAGATTATCGAAGAAACCGCCAAAGGAAAAAATAAATTTCAGGCGCACATTTCCTCTTTAGGAGCATTCCCTAAAATAGATTTTCCTCGCGTCATCTGGGTAGGTTTGGATATGGGAGATAAGGAAATTAAGCAAATAGCCAAGGAATTAGAAGAAAAAATTGCCAAAATCGGCATCCCTAAAGAAAACCGGCCTTTTTCTTCGCATATCACCATTGGCAGGCTAAGAACTCCTGTAAATCGGGAAAGGTTAGTTCAGAATTTGAAAAATAAAGCAGAATTAGGCGGGGAAAAATTAGAATTTTGCGTTACTAAGATTAGTCTCTTTAAAAGCACCCTCACCCCAGGTGGCCCTATCTACGAAGCCCTCAAAGAAACTAATCTGGAAACTATCTGAAGAATAATATTGGTGTATAAGCCAGCTACAATATCATCGCTCATTATGCCTATACTTCCTGCTAAACGCTGCAATCTGTCTGACGGATAGGGTTTGAATGCATCTAAGATACGAAATAAAATAAAAGCCATAACTATTAATTTTATATCATAAGGTATAAATAATAGAAGGCTGAGGAGCATACCTGAGACTTCATCTATCACGATAAATCTTGCATCTTTCTTATTAAATATCTTCTCTGCTTTTCCGCTGATTAAAAATCCTAAGATTATCAAAACCACAGTAAATAATATATATATAAAGCTATTATCTTTGAGTAAATAAATTAAAAGTATCCCCGCTATACTGGCAAATGTGCCTGGTATAAAAGGCAGATACCCCACATAAAAAAATGTACTTAAAGTCTTAATGATAAAATTACGCATGTTCATGACAAGAAAATCGCTTCGCTCGCGATGCAGAACTTCAATGTGATTTTCAGTGGTAGAGGAAAGTGGTTTATACTTTCCATAAAAAGGAGGTCTTAGAGTCTGGTGATGATCTTGCGGTTCTCCCAGAGATAATGAAAGCCAGAATAGAGAGTAAGCCCTACGGTAAGTAGCATCAGAATATAGATACTGTTGCGGAAGAAATTCTCCCAGGCTGGGTTCCAGGTAAAGAAAGCCAGCATTACTTCTTTTAAAACAATAAATCCTAATATATAGAATATCGCTACCATTTGCGATATGGTCTTATGCTTTCCTGTCTTGGATGCAGAGAGGACCTTTCCTTTATTCAGTGCAAATAACCGCAATGAGGTAATTAATATTTCGCGGGAGACGATAATCACAAACATCCAGGCATCAATTAACTGCATCTGTACAAAAGCAGTAAATGCTGCCAAGACTAAAATCTTATCTGCAATAGGGTCCATAAGCTTTCCGAAATCAGTAACCATATTCTTCTTATGTGCGATTCTGCCGTCAAAAAAATCTGACAGGGCCGCAAAGATAAAAATAGCAAGACTTAACACCTTTGCCCATAGGCCATGACAGAATAAGAAAAACATAAAGACAAAGGTAAGAATAATCCTTAATAAAGTCAGTCTATTGGCAATATTCACCCCGCACCTTCTCCTTATTCTAGTGTTCTTATCTGTCCATCATATCTTTTACCCCGACCCTTCTTACTAATAACTAACAGTATAGTTGAATGCAAAGAAGGTGCGGGGTTCATGCTCATACCTTACCTACTAAATCATATTCTAGGGTATCTGTGATTTCTACCCTAACAAAATCTCCTGGTTTCAATGTTTTTTTAGAATCTACATAAACCAGACCATCTACCTCGGGTGCGTCATACTGACTGCGGCCTAAATAAGAGCCCTCTTCTTTTTCACCCAGCCCCTGTGCACAGGAGCTGGGTTCATCTATTAAGACGTCGATAGCGGCCTTTAAGAATTTTTTATTCACACCTTCAGAGATTCTTTGCTGCTGTAACATCAGGGTATTAAAACGTTCTCTTTTCATTTGGGCAGGGATTTGTCCTTTTAGACTATATGCCATTGTACCCTCTTCCCGGGAATAAATAAAGGCACCTAACCTTTCAAATCTTACCTCTTCGATAAAATCCAACAATTCCCTAAATTCCTTATCTGTCTCAGAAGGGAATCCTACTATAAGTGAAGTGCGTATGACTGCGTTAGGTATCTTTTTTCTAATTTTATCAATGAGTCTCAAGATATCTTTTTTAGTGGTGTTCCTGCGCATTAATCTTAAGATACGGTCATTGATGTGTTGCAGAGGTAAATCAATATATTTACAAATCCGAGGTTCGTCTTTAATCAATTCCAGTAATTTATCGTTAATACGACTGGGGTATAGATATAGAAGCCTTATCCAACCAATATTTTTGGTTTTCTTAATTATATTCTTTAAAAGTTCGGGTAATCTGGCGCTTGCGTATAAATCTAAACCATAACCTGTAATATCTTGACCGATGATATTTACTTCTGAAACTTTATTCTTATCAAACCTCTTTATCTTAGTCAGTATAGAATCAATATCCAGGCTCGCAAACTTTCCTTTTATCTTGGGAATAATACAATAACTGCAATTATTTATGCAGCCTTCGCAAATCTTTACATACGCATAATGTTTGGGCGTAAGACGCCATGCCTTAAGGCTATGGTTTAAAGAAATTTTACCCACAAAAGCGTCAACTTCGGGTAGCTCTTTTTGTAATTTATCTTTATAACGCTGGGTTAAACACCCATAAACAACTATCTTCTTAATCTTCCCTTTTCTTTTTAAATCAATTAAATCTAATATGGCAGCTATGGATTCGGTTTTAGCCTCTTCTATAAAAGCACAGGTGTTCACAAGGGCAATATCTGCCTTATCTATATCTACAAAGGAATAACCTTTTAGACTAAGCCTACCCAAAATATTTTCTGAGTCTACCAGATTCCTAGGGCAACCCAGACTTAATATTCCAATGGTTCGATTATGCTCACCATTGGCACTGAGCGGAGTCGAAGTGCCAATCTTATATTTATCTCTCATCGCTTAATACTTAAACCTTCTTTAGTAATCAGGATATTCTTCAGCGCTTGTCCTCTTCTGCCCAGAGCTGATATACGCTTGCCATTCACTTCTAATTCTACAACGCCGGCATTACCCAAAGAAAGTTCTATTTTGTTCATTGCCTGCCAACTTTCAGCTCTACCTTTTCTTAATATATTTTGGAAAACAACTCGACCATCGGATTTTACCTGTATAAAGCAATTTTCTTTAGCGCGTATATCTAATCTGATTATTTTTACTGCGCTTACGTCCTGGGTTTTGGTTATTTGAGTCTTATCTATTTTGGAGGAAGCAATACCGGATCTACTCGATACAAAACTACGCTTAAGGAAAACTTCCTTACCTAAATTAAATAAAACAACAACAAACACAAGTATCAAGATAATGGTAAAGATTGTCTTTGTTTTTATGCGTATAGCTTTCAGAGAAGATAGTTTTAGTGAGGGCGTCTTAAATAATGGTGCGGGTTTCTGGGAAAATCTCAAGACATATTCAACTTTACTCTGGGGTTCTTTATAAGCCGGTATATAATCCTTAGAGTCTACGCCTAAAAATTTACAGTAAATTTTCAAGAATCCTTTTACGTATACGGGGTTAAAATCTATCAGACTATCCTCTTCTATGGCCCTGAGAATATTGAGATGAATCTTGGTTTTCTTGTGTACCTCTTCTAGGCTTAAGCCCTTTTCCAGGCGTATTTTCTTCAGTCTTGCACCTGCTGATTCCATGGCTATTTATTCTCTTCTGGCATTATTTCTTTTTCCAGCCAGGCTTCTCTATCAATTAAGATTTTACGGGGCTTACTCCCTTCAAAAGAACCAATAAGACCTTCCTGCTCCATCATATCAATAATTCTGGCAGCACGCGTATAACCTAAACGTAGACGCCTCTGTAATATCGATACAGAGGCTTGGCCGCTCTCCACAATTACCCTGATTGCATCATCATAAAATTCATCTTTTTGTCCATTCACGAAAACAGGCTTTTGTTGTTCTTTGAGAATCTGTTCATCGTAAACCGGCTCTCCTTGAGACTTGATAAAATCTACTACTCTTTCAATCTCATTATCACTCACTAATGAACCCTGGGCACGGATTAATTTTGATTCCCCTGGTCGTAAGAATAACATATCGCCTCTTCCTAAGAGTTTATCTGCTCCGTTCATATCTAAGACGGTGCGCGAATCTACTTTAGAGGCCACCTTAAAAGATATGCGTGCAGAAAAATTAGCTTTAATCACTCCTGTAATGACATCTACGGAAGGCCTCTGTGTGGCTAAAATTAAATGTATACCTACTGCGCGAGAAAGCTGGGCGAGGCGGGTAATCGCACTCTCAATCTGGTCCCGGGCTATATTCATCAGATCCGCGAGCTCATCAATAATCACCACGATATAAGGAAGCCTTTCTTGTTTTTCATTATAAGCCTCAATGTTCCTGACACCCAATTTTGCCAAAAATTGATAGCGCTCTTCCATTTCGTTTACTACCCAATTCAGGGCAACTGATGCCTTTCTGGCATCGGTAACCACAGGGCATAAAAGATGCGCTAATCCATTAAAAGGTGCCAGCTCTACCATTTTGGGGTCAATCATTAAAAGTTTAAGCTCGCTGGGCGTGGCTTTAAAAAGCATAGATAAAATTAAACAGTTCACGCATACGGTCTTACCTGAACCTGTGGTTCCGGCGATTAAAAGATGCGGCATATCACCTAAATCCGCCATCACGGGAAGCCCGGCAATATCCTTACCTAAGGCCAGGGTTAATTTGGATGCTGATTCTTTAAATTCCGCGAAGGTGAGCACCTCCTTTAAATAAACAAAACTGCTTTGCGTGTTCGGAACCTCTACGCCCACCCTGCCCTTTCCTGGAATTGGCGCCACAATTCTTACTGACTGTGCCTTCATCGTTAAAGCAATATCATCACTTAAAGCCACAATCCGATGCAATTTTACTCCTGGCGCAGGTTCAAGTTCGTAACGCGTAATTATCGGCCCGCGTTCAATATCTGTTACTTTGACTGAAATTCCAAAATCATCTAAGGTCTCCTCTAAAATACGCGCATTGGCAGTCAGGTTTTCTTTAATCTGCCTGGCTTCAAGCGGAGGCGGAGAATCTAATAAATCTAAAGAAGGCAGGTGATAATCGCCTATTTTTAACTCTTGAGGTTTTGTTTTTATCTGAATCTTGGGTTTGGATGGTGTTAAGGGTTTAGTGACGGATTCAACTATCCTCAGGTTTACTCCCGATACCAGAGATTCTTGAGGTTCTTTCTTTTCCTGAAATACCGGCTTCACCACCACAGATTTGGTTTTCTTCTTAAGACTAAAGAGGGGTTTTAGAATAGTCTGGGTTTTATGGATAATATTTAAAAACAATGAAGAGATTAAAATCTCCGTAACCAACGCCAGCGATAGAATGATAAAGGTGATAGAGATAATGAAGCCGCCTAACCTGCTGAAATATTTAGTAATAGCATTGGAGATGAGCGCCGCCGGACAGCCTGCATAATAAAACCTGACAGTTTCATTTTTGAAACTGAACATGCCAATAAGAGAGCCTATGGATAATAGTAAAATTAAAAAGCCTAACATCCTAGGTATGCTTAAATAAGGCAGTTCCAGCCTAAAAAACTTTATCCCTAATAACAAAATAAATACCGGAATAATAAAACTGGTGGGTCTGCCAAATAAAAATACGATTATTCCGCCCAGATACGCACCGAATATACCGAGAAGATTCTTAGGTGGGATATTGGGATGGGAAGTAAAAAAAGGGAGGTCGTTTAAATAATCGAACCTGATGAGGCTGGCGAGTATCATCAGGCCCACTGCTAAAAGGATTACGCCTTTGACCTCGTTTAATCTTTTTTCTCTCACTTTTAATGAGCACGCAACTTACGGAACGATGGTGAACGTAAGTTGCTGTG
>JAGUYA010000054.1 GCA_020061545.1 Candidatus Omnitrophota bacterium | reverse complement strand
TTAGATAAGGTATCTAAAATTCTATCCAGACTTACCAATAAAAAATATAAGGTTCAAAAAGATACACGTAATAAAACTCGCTATATTGTTATGTACAATCAAAGGATTATAGAATTTATAAGAGCTGTCACAGATATTTCAGGACAAAAAGAAAATATCCGTATACCTCCTATAATCTATAAGTCTCCCTTAGCAGTCATAAAAGCATTCCTAGCTGGACTAATTGATTCTGATGGATATGTCTCTAAAGATAAGATTAGAACTGCATATGCAACTTCAAGTAAACAATTGATTGAGGAATTAAGCGCGTTATTATCTTTGTTTGGTCTTAGGATATCCATAAGGAAAAGAAGGCCTAAAAAAGAAAAATGGCAGGAAATGTATGAATTAAATTTAGATACCAAGGAACAGTTATCGCGCCTTTGGAATATGCTCGGTGATTATCTTATTAATAATTTTAGAAAGGAGCGATTAGAAAAATTTGCTACTGATTCTTCAAGATATACCAGTAGGTCTTGTCCACTTCGCTTTATAGATATTGAACCATATCTGAATAAAATAGGAATTGTTACAAAAAGTAAGCAAATACATAGACAGTCCATAAAGATAAAAGATATCCCATTTTGGTTAGCGAGATGGAAATGGGACCGGGGAGTTTCTTTAGATAAGGCACTAGAAATAATCAAAATAATTTTAACCTTTCAGGATAAACTTACGAGTGTGGAAAAAGAGAGACTAAATTTGTGGCTTCTAATTCTACCCACTTTACGACAAGTTGCAGGGATTAAAAGGGGAAATTACACGGGAGATTTTTATGATTTTACTGTATCCAGAAATAATAATTATTTAGCAGGCAAGAACGGTCTTGCGGTTGTACATAATACTGGGTTTTCCTTCTCGCGTTTAAGACCCAAAAATGCAGTGGTTAAAACTACAGGCGGGATTGCTTCAGGACCAGTTTCTTTTATGAAGGTTTATGATGCGGCGACAGAGGCAGTAAAACAGGGCGGGTGCGTTGTCCCTGAGACAAGGGTTGCTACGGAAAGAGGACTAAAACAGATTAGAGATTTATGTGAAGACAATGTCCCATCTAAAGGATGGTATATCTATAACGGTAATGCCTTTAAGGTATCTACAGATGAAGGCCAAAGAATTTGCACAGAATTTTATAATAATGGCGTAGTCCCTGTAAAAAAAATACACACCCGCAATGGCTATTCGGTTTCTGCCACTGGTGAACATCGTTTTCGTATAATTGATGAAAACGGAAACTACGTCTGGAGACAATTAAAAGATATAAAAATCGGAGACTGGATTGTTTTACAGAAAGATACTTTTATAGATAATAATTATCAACTCCCCGAATTTAGTAAGAAGCCACATTTTAATGCCACAAAGATCCGCATTCCTTCTGGGGTTTCCAGAGAACTGGGAGAATTTGTAGGCGCTTTTATCGGGGATGGCGCTATTACCAGAAATAAACGCACAGGCAGAGGTAGGCTTATTTTTAGTTTTTCTGACGAGGATAAGGAACTTAAAGCGCGCATCTTGGGAATTGCAGAGGATATTTTTGGTATAACACCTGCCGTTCAAAAAAAGAAAAACGATGCCAGCGCCAATTATTTTTTTAATGTCACTACACTTGTAGATTGGCTTCAGTTTATAGGAGTAGATAAACCGTCTTCATTAACGGCAAGAATTCCTGAAATTGTATTTAGCGCAACTGGTGACTTTGCTAAAGGATTCTTAAGGGGTCTTTTTAGCACAGATGGGACAGTTACTAAGGACGGTTATCCTTCATTATGTAGTGTATCAGCAGGTTTAATAGAAGATGCTCAACAGGTTTTGCTTGCTTTAGGAATCCCTACGAAGATTCGTAAGTCAACAGATAGAAGGAATGCCTTTGGAAAAAATCCGATTTATCAATTAAGAATTATTACCCTTGAGGGGTTGGAGCGTTTTAGAGAAAAGATCGGTTTTATAGGAGAGAAGAAAAACGAGCGCCTAAAAAACACAGACTCAAAAGCCTGGGAATTTAATGATATTATTCCCTGTCAACAAGACCTCCTAAAGCAAATCTACAGCGGTCCAGGCCGTGGCTGTGGGCCGGGTCGTTCTAAATTGGGCGCCAATCGTAAACTTTATAGAGATATTCAACATTATTTACCCGAAATTACTTCTCCTCGTAACCTTACACGTTCACGTCTTAAAAGATTAGCCACCAAACATCCTGAACTTTTTTCCCATCCGAGGGTACGTTGGTTTTTGGAGAATAAGCAGTTTTACGATCAGGTTATAGAGATACAAGACAGGAAGTCTTTAACACTTGACCTTTCGGTGCCTACAAACAATACTTATATTGCAAATGGTTTTGTAAGTCATAATACGCGTCGGGGTGCTAACATGGGTATCTTAAGAGTAGATCACCCCGATATATTAGAATTTATCACCTGCAAGGACAAGCACGGAGAGATTAGTAATTTTAACATCTCAGTTGCCATCACCGATGATTTTATGAAAAAATTGGAGAAAGGTGAGGACCATGATTTAATAGACCCCCATACAAATAAAGCTATTCAACGACTTAATACAAAGGAAATATTTGATTTAATCGTAAGGCAAGCGCATAAGAATGGCGAACCGGGGATTATTTTTATTGACCGGATTAATCGAGATAATCCTACGCCAAGATTAGGCAAGATTGAAAGCACTAATCCTTGCGGAGAGCAGCCGATTTTACCCTATGAGAGTTGTGACTTAGGTTCTATAAATTTAGCTCGGATATATAAGAAGGTAAATAATCGTTATGAAATTGACTGGGATAAATTAAGGATCGTAACGCATTTATCCGTGCATTTCTTAGATAATCTTATTGACGTAAATAAATTCCCTTTACCTGCCATAGAGAAAGCCACAAAATTAACGCGAAAAATTGGCTTGGGTGTAATGGGTTGGGCAAGTTTACTTATTCGCTTAGGGATTCCTTATAATAGTGATGAGGCAGTGGCTCTGGCTGAGAAAGTAATGTCTTTTATCTTAAATGAGGCAATCAAGAAATCGCAAGAATTAGGCAAAGGCAAAGGTCTGTTCCCAGCCTTTAAAGGGAGTATTTATGATAGGAAGGAAGGTGCTCTGCGCCTACGCAATGCTACTTTAACGACCATTGCTCCCACAGGCACCATTAGTATCATTGCCGGACCTTGTTCCTCAGGAATTGAACCCCTCTTTGCTATCTCTTATTATCGTAATGTCATGGATAATGATAAACTCACCGAGGTAGAACCTTTGTTTGAAGAGGTGGGGCGCAAGGGGGGATTTTATAATCGAGAATTGATGCAAAAGATTGCGGAAAGCGCATCAATTCAGAATATTGAAGGTATCCCTGAAGATATAAAAAGGATATTTGTCACTAGCCATGATATATCTCCTGAATGGCATGTAAGAATGCAAGCGGCCTTTCAGCGTTTTACTCATAATGCGGTAAGTAAAACCATAAACTTTCCTAACGAAGCAACTGTTGAGGATATAAGAAAAGCATATCTTTTGGCTTATGAATTGGGTTGTAAAGGCATTACTATTTACCGTGACAGAAGCCGCGAAGAACAGGTTTTAAACATTGCGCGTAATGACTCAAAACAAGATACGAAAACCCCAGAGCCCAAAAAAGAAATTGCTCCCCGTCCGCGTCCAGAAGTAATTATGGGTACGACTACCAAAGTGGCTACGGGTTGCGGTAATCTCTATGTGACTATTAATAGCGACGAAGAAGGCAGGCCCTTTGAGCTTTTTACCCAGATGGGCAAGGCAGGCGGTTGTGCTGCCTCGCAGCTGGAAGCCATTGGCCGTCTGGTCTCTTTGGCTTTTCGTTCAGGCATTGAAGTAAAATCTATTATTGAACAATTACGCAATATCCGCTGCCCTTCACCTTCCTGGGAAAAGGGGCAACGGATATTTTCCTGCGCGGATGCCATTGCCCGCGTAATCGAGAAAAGACTATCTAATGGTATAACTATACCGGCTACTGTAGAATCCACAAATGTAGCCATGAAACATTCCCATAATGATGAAACCGTAACCCCTGATTTCAGTCTACACGGAGAGATTGTGGGAGTTTGTCCTGATTGTGGCGGAGCCCTACGTCATGAAGAAGGCTGCATCAAGTGTCAAGCCTGCGGCTTTTCTAAGTGTTAATGAAAAAAATATTATATATAGTTCTTGACGGTCTGGGAGACCTACCGATTAAAGAATTAAACAACAAGACTCCGCTTGAGGCAGCTTTAACACCCAATCTTGACTCACTCGCCCAGAGAGGCAAAACTGGTATTGTCTATCCTGTAGCCAAAGGCATTGCTCCGGAATCAGACATTGCGGTGATTAGCCTTTTAGGTTACGATGCCCATAAGTATTATACCGGAAGAGGTCCTTTAGAGGCCTTTGCCGAGGGCCTGGCGATACATGACGGTAATTTGGCCCTGCGGGTAAATTTTGCTACAGTTGAAGCGGATGGCAAGACTATAAAAGACCGTCGGGTAGGAAGAAATTTGACTACCAAGGAGGCAGGAGCTTTAGCCAAAGAGATAAATTCCAAGGTTAATTTATCTAACGCTACTTTTGAATTTAAAAATACCATTGGCCATCGGGGAGTATTAGTGATAAAGGGTATGCGTTCTAAATTATCCGGTGGGATCACCAATACCGACCCTGCCTATGCCCGGGAAGGAGTGTTCGGTATTGCTTTGGTGAAATTTGAGAATTTTGTTGCTGAATCCCTGCCTATGCCGGGTTATGAAGATTTAAGTGCGGCAAAAGAAGCTGCTTTGCTATTAAATGAGTTTACGCGAAAATCCCATCAGGTTCTCCATGAGTCAGCAGTGAATAAAAAAAGAATCTCAGAAAATAAACTGCCGGCAAATATCATCTTATCCCGCGATGCCGGCGACCATCTTCCGCAATTTCCCAAGATAGGCAGCCTCTATAATATGAAATTCGGCTCGTTTGTGCAGATGCCGGTGGAAAAAGGTATTGCCCTTTTAACCGGATTAGAGATCATTGATGTGCCTTCATCCAGCGGTCATCTGGATGTGGATTATCCCATTTGGTCTAAGGTAGCTTTAAATTCTCTCAAAAAATACGATGGTATTTATATCCATATTAAAGGCCCCGATGAGCCGGCCCACGACGGAGATTTTCAAAAAAAGAAAGAGATTATTGAAGCCATTGATAAATTCTTCTTTGCTCATCTGCTACCCAAAGTAGATATGGATAGCGCAATTATTGCCGTGACTGCCGACCATTCTACTGTTTGCGCTATCAAGGCCCATTCCAGTGACCCCATCCCGTTGCTTATTTGCGGTGGTAATATCGAACCCGATGGCTCGCTGAGTTTCTCTGAGAAGGCCGCCAAGCTTGGTTCGATAGGCGAGATTAAAGGTCAAGACATTATGCCCCTCCTTGTAAAGTCCGCCCAAGAGTAGTATAATATTACCGTAAAAATATAATTCAGATTAAGATTGAGGTTAAGATTAAGTATTTCTTAGCCTTAATCTCAGTCTTAATCTTAACCTTTATATGGACAAATATGATGTCATAGTTATCGGTGCGGGTCATGCGGGTATTGAAGCGGCACTGGCTGCGGCGCGTATGGGCTGTAATACACTGCTATTGACTTTAAGCCGCGATACCATAGGTCTGATGAGCTGCAATCCGGCAATTGGCGGCGTAGGTAAAGGACAACTGGTCAAAGAAATCGATGCTTTAGGCGGAGAGATGGCCCGGGCAACCGATGCCTGCGGCATCCAATTCAGGATACTCAACGCTTCTAAGGGTGCGGCAGTGCAGTCTTCGCGTGCACAGGTGGATAGGAATAGATATAAACAATATATGAAGGGAATTTTAGAAAAACAGGAGAATCTTTTTATAAAGGAGACAGAAGTAAGCAGGTTAATAGTCAGCGATAATCAGGTAAAAGGAGTAATTACCAGCGAAAACGAAGAGATTATTTCTTGCTGCGTGGTTATTTGCCCGGGAACTTTTTTAGAGGGCTTAATCCATGTGGGCTTGAATCACTTTCGCGGAGGTAGGATTAATGAGCCCGCAGCCTCTGATTTAGCCAGAAATTTAAAAGAATTAGGATTTAGCCTGCTCAGATTCAAAACCGGCACCTGTCCGCGCCTGGATAAAAACTCTATAGATCTCTCTAAGCTAAAAATTCAAGAGGGGGATCAGCCGCCCCGCCCCTTTTCTTTTTCTACCAAAGAAATAACGCCAAGACAAATACCTTGTTATATTACCTACACTAATAAAAATACCCACCAGATTATTACGGATAATCTGGATAAGTCTCCTTTATATACAGGGATAATTAAAGCCACAGGCGTGCGATACTGTCCGTCAATTGAAGACAAGGTT
>JAGUYA010000111.1 GCA_020061545.1 Candidatus Omnitrophota bacterium | reverse complement strand
TCAAAAATTTCACCTTGACAAAATAGAAAAAATAAGCTATAATTAATTTACTTTTTTAGAGTATTAAAATCAGGCATTTCCTGATATACATTAAGGAGGTAATCGGGTTGCTATAGAAATTGTGGACCGGGTTGGCAAAAGGGGTCAACCCGGTTTTTTGTTAAAAATGGTATATAATAATAATCAAATTATGGTACACAAGATTAAAATAATAGCAATATTATTTTTGCTGTTGACCTCTCTAATCCTGCGTCCTGCCTTTTGCGCTACGCAGGCAGCGGAATATCTCTGTGAGCTGGGGATTGCTTTTTATCGCCTCGGTAGATATGATGATGCCTTGCACGAATTTAATAAGGTATTAATAGTAGACCCTAATAATCAAGCCGCCAAGAATTATATAAGTGACATCTTTCTTAAAGACATGCCTATTCTCGCCTTAAAAGAAACTGCACCGCCGACAGAACAGGTAGCTGAAAAATTTGCAAGAAGACCTCCCAGAGAAGAGATAATAAAAGAGGCCGCAGAACAAAAGGGCCCTGCTGTTTTAAGTGGCGAATATCGGTTAAGTTTGGGTATGACTTCTGAAGATGTTATCTGGAAAGATGCAAATGCGGATAGGATAGGTGTTCCATCAGAGAAGAACTGGAGATATCTCTGGGGAGATCAACGTCATAATACCTATGACCCTAAGATTTACGATCGGCTAACTTTAGATATGCAGACCCAGTTTAATAGTCCTCTTAATGCCTTTATGGAAATTACTATTGACCCCTGGACCTTTGTAGGTAAAAATCACGTTACAGTTGCAGCAACTGCTGGTGGCGATGTGGTAGATATGGATCTAAAATACTGGTCAGCAGATAGCCGCACTATAAATGAAATCTATCGTTCAAAAAAAGGAAATATTATAAATCTTAAACAGATAAAGGTAGATGACGGCGAAACTACAGTTACCACACCGACAGGGATAACGAGTTGGGCTACGACCTTTAATTCTATACAACCTATGGAAATTAATCGTGATTATCGGCCGATACGAAAATTATGGTTTGACTACAAACAGGATGATTATGCCTTAAAGGTTTTCCCGATTTCAGATGAATTCGAGGCACAGACTACTGATGATCCTTTAAAAATATCTAATAATCATGTCTATTGGGAAGAGAGCCCCTGGCTAGATGAATACGAACCTAGTAGAATTTTTGAAAATACCGGTGAGCCAATAAAAAAAGGTAGATGGATAAGAAGGTTATCATTTTTTACCAAAGATAGTAGTGATGACTATCCACATCGGCTCACTTTTTTAAGAGGCGTATCTTTTAAAACAAATCCGGGTTCTTATTCGTTAGAAACTACCGTGGCAACCCCTATGAGTTTATGGGATGAATATGAGAATTCTAATAGCATTCACGAAGCCACGAGATTAAAAATTCCGCTTAGTAATGATTTACAGTTGGGTTTTACCGAGACCTCAAAGATTGGAGTAAATGGCGGCGCTGCAGAAGCCTGGAATCAGGTAGGTGGCGTAGATATTGCTTATAATCTTAATCCCCAGACCACATTATTCTGTGAAGTTGCGGCTAGTGACACCCAGATACAGGAGGCAAAAGGATTTACGCGCACCTTTACCGGAGGGAGCGCAAAAGCAGGTTTTAATTTTGATGATACAAAAAAGAAATCTTCTAAGATTTATGCCAGTAAACTATGGTTAGCTTATATGGATAGTGGATTTTATCCAGGACTATCCAATTATCGTTATACTCGCAGGGACTTTAGTTCTGTATACTTTGATGAACAAGAACCCGCTGATGCGGCAATACGTATAGGAGATGGAATTGACCGTGGTCGTGCGGTAGCGGGTTTTCAGGCACAGGCAAAGTTAACCGATGATTTAGATTCCTTATTGAACGTAAGGCGTGTGCATAAGGACAGCGGTAGTTACGTAGAGACCGTTTCTCGACTGGAGACACTTTATCAAACCACGGATAAACTTGCGTTTAAATTTATGGGTTGGTATAAGCACCTTCCTAAGACATATGCGGGTTATGACCCTTTAATTTATGCTAAAACATCCTATTCACTAACAGATTATTTTAGCGAAGAAGATGCGTTCCTGGAGAACAGTAAAGTTCTGGCAGACAAAGACCCTTCAATCGGAAGGTATGGGCTAGGTGCTAAATATGATTTCTCTGAAGAGCTTTCCTGGATAGGTATATGCGAGAGAACGAACGACCCTTTAGATTTTCCAAGAGGGTTACTTAACGATACCTCAGTAACCACAGAGAATGCGGATGGACAGACGTGGGATAAGGTTGTACCCTTTTTATATGATCAACAATTTTTTAATCTACCACCTTACCGCTATTATCATATTGCTAAGACAAAGTTTATCTTCACTCCCACCGAAGCCTGGAAGTATATCTTAGGTTATACCTATAATCAGAATAAGCACGCCAGCGGTATTAACGATGATATAAATCATGTGGGATTGGAAGTAGATTATATTCCCACGGATAAATTGACATTTTGGTTTAAGTACATTTATTCACGTCTAATCGATGTTTATAAACAAAATAAATATCAGAGTTCTGAATATTATGAAAGCCATCATAATGTATTTTTTGGAACAGAGTACAAGATCAATCCGGATGAAAGTTTTAGTTTATTATATGGTGAATTTGTAGGTTACGATGATCCTTACGAACAGTCCAAATGGACCCTCTCCGCATTAGATACCCAACATATCTTTAGGTTATTCTACAAACGTAAGTTCTAATTACTTATTCCAGATACATATCAATCCGGTTTATTTGACGAGACCTTATCTGCTCTGCATAAGGCGAGGGGATGGTATCTTGAAGGATTTCTATAGGATTTCCATTTTTATCATTAAATACAATCTTTTTTGGCCTGACTGCATTCTTGCCAAAGGTATCCTTTCTTCTGGGGTTATGGTAAGTCACCCTAATCTTACCTAAAAAATTAAAACCATAGGTCTTATCTTTTTGGGCAAAGAGCCAACCTGCCAATATAGGAGAGAATTTAAGATTCAATTCATTTTGCGCATTTAAGAAGAAGGGTTTTGTTCCCACATTCATAATGAGCCAAATTTGCAAGAATTCTGCAGTAGAGCCGGAAAGCCGTGCTACAAATCCATTACCATGTAAGGTTTTATCCGGGAATACGCTACTGACTATAAATGATGAATTTTCTAAGATACTGCGCCCGTATCTTTCAGGGTTCTGGAAAGGGATAAGTGCATTTTTGAAATCCTCATAGAATTCTTGGTAGAGACCTCTCTTTAAAATTTCCAATAGATATTTATATTCCATATGTAGCCATACGGATTCATGCTCCAGCCACCCCGGAGTAAATATGCGGCATCTACCGATTTCTTCAGGCATACTTTTTAAAGAAGTGGTGGATTTATACATCTTGAGTTTCTTATCATATAGATTGCTTTTCTTTATTGCTTCATACAGTATCTTTGCCCTATTTATATTGTCGGTTAATCTTAAGGCATGGACCTGTGGTTCTAAAAAGAAGGGCAGTTTTATTTGATTAAATTTAGTGGGTTTAACAAAAGATGCCTCCAAGGGAAGATATTCTTTAACTTCATTTATAAAATAAGCATAATAAATATTCCTTTTCTTATCTTGCGCCTTATCAATTTCCTGGTCTATCTTCTTTAGGACATTATCTAAAATAATAATTAACTGCTCAACCGGCATTTCTAATTCTTCACCGTCCAATCCCAAGCGTGTTTTTTGCCGATAGTCTTCTTTGAGACTATAACTTTTGTCCCAATATTTGTAGTCTTTATCATGAGAATTGCCGGTAAGGTAATCCTGAATTAATTTTCCCAGATCAATGAGAAAATTATATATTTCTTCGGTAATATAGATTTTCTCTACTGCGCATTTTTGCATCGTTTCTTTTATAAGAATAATCAATCTTTTTAATTCAAAGGTTTCATTTAGCGAAGAACCAAATAATGCCGGTAGTCCGTTTAGTGCATCAAACCAGTTGGGTTTATCTGCTTCCATTTCAATGCCCAAGCCGAATGGGTCCAGAGACGCCAATTTATTCACTAAGAGACACAATAATTTATTAATGAGAGTGGTTTGATAGACTACACCTTGACCATATTGCGTCCTTACAATATGGGGCTGGGTTATTCTTTTTCTCATCATTTCTCTTTTGGCATTACAAGGCATGACCGAATGCAGTTGTCTTACCGAACCCTCCTTAAGCATGTATTTTTCCTTTCGGGGCTTGACTATCTCGGTATTGTCGTAAAAGGTAAAGACTCTTTTTTCAAAGATTATTTCTTTTAATTTTTCCGGATAAACATCCAGATAGTTCTCTAACAGGTCCAGATTATAAGTCCAATGGTCTGTCCAGAAGCCTTCACCGTGTTCGGCTTCTTGATTTTTTAGGGAATGCGAGAACAATACATTCAGGAATTCATCGCTGGAGACCTTTAAATTAATTTTGTTTTCTTTAATAAAGAAAATGACATCACCGGGCGTAAATGGCTTATTTAAGAATGACAAAGTCTTTAAAATGCTCTTTTCTTCCATGAGGTCTTTAATATAGATTTAAAATCTTCTGCATTTTTCAGGGTAAAACTCAATCCTTTAACCACCAAAGGATTAAAGCCGTCGGTCTGAATAAGGTTAAAGAAGGTAACCACATTTTCATCTTTTATCTCTGGATTAAACCAGATGTCGCACCTACGATTCTGGTTCATATCGCGATAATTGCCATTACCTTGGGAAAAATAAGTGGCCTGGATTTGGAATTTATTATAATCCCTTTCTAAATCACCGTGCTTCCTGGCATATAAATAGAATACCGAATCCGACGCATCAGATTTTCCCGCCGAAGGCGGGATCCCCCCCGATACTCTAAGAGATGGGCAGGAAAAGACTACAGGATAGCCACCGCGTATAATATTGTCTAGATAGGTTTGCTGGGCATAGAGATTAAACTCAGCAGAACTGCTGACAGTAGTTATATCAGACTGCAATTCTGCAATGATTTTTTTATTTTCTTCTTTTTTCTGGGTTAGATATTCGGGTTTGATCATTCGGGCAATGGAGGAGTTCAATATGTCTTTACTGCGCATATAACCTATCAGGGAATAAAACTTTTTTTCGCCGTTTTTCTCCAATTCAAAGTTTAATAACATCATCCCAGAGGGAGTTTTATTCTTGGTAAGTTTATCGGCAGGCAGAGTAAAATTTCCCCGCGCTAAAAACTCACGCGGACAGGAAAAATCAGTCACCGGACCAAATACAGACTGAGGGTCAACTGTGGGTTTTATAATTCGGGGTCTTCCCTTGTCATAATAAAAACCTAGATAAAAATTACCTTCTTTTATATGTATTACTTCGGGCCTGTCTGTGGGGTCAACATCGAGTTTATAGAAAGGAACGCCTTTTTCAAGGTTTTCTATATTCATCCAGGCCTCGATGGTCCGTCCCAATTTCTTTAAGAATAAATTACTTACTCCGTAGGGAATAATCTGCGGCAGGCCATCTATCAGCTGGATTCTTTTAATTTTGCGATTTAAGTTTTTGATGGTTACAATTCTTGCCAGGGCAGAGTAGGAATCATTAGGAATGGTAAAATATTCTACCTTTACTCCCAGACCCAAAGATAAATTCTCTTCCTCTAAGGTTAAGTCAGAGGAGGTAATGCGCATCCGGTTATTGAGGTTATATCCTAAATTGGTAAAACCATTGTGGAGGGGTTCATAGAAGATAAATTTTTTGCCTGTAAACCCCGTTAGATAATGTTTATCCTGTGATGTAGATTTATCTAACGGGGTAAATATTTTGATAAAGGTGCGGAATCCTTGTAAGGAGACTAATTGCCAGGCTTTATTTGCCGGAAAGAATTCTAATATGGCATGGTCTTTATCCTTTGTGCCAAAACTAGCTATGCCCTGACCGCGGTTGACATAGAAGACCCACATCGGTATGCCATATTTACCCGCAATCCCCGGAAAGAAATTAGCAAAAGGCTTAGCAAAGTTATAGTTTTCAATAATGAATTCTTTGCCTTTGGGATTAAGATAATACTTCGGTTGTTTGTTCTTAAGATTTCCAATCATATATTCCCCTTGTATATTATGTAAGATATTCTACATATTTTAAAGCATTTGTCCACAAAATTTTAACCACCCCATTCCAATGCGGGTTTGGAAGATGTCCCTATTGTGTTTGACTTTTTGGATAAAGGGTGTTATGATTAAAAAATAATTATAGCGGAGGAATAATCATGGCCATCACCAAAGAAACAGTT
>JAGUYA010000152.1 GCA_020061545.1 Candidatus Omnitrophota bacterium | reverse complement strand
TACTCTATTTTATTAATTAAAAACAGGCAGAGGAAGCTGGTTAGTGAAGATAAAACTATCAGCCATTTCAATCCTAGCATAGGTAACAAAAAGGCTCCTGATAAGTTACTGGTTACCAGTGCCAGGTTACTTATGCTGCATAGAAGCGCAAAGGAAGTGGCTTCCAGTCCTGGCACTGTCTTCCTGGCCATAAAGTCCATCACCATTATAAAGATGAACATCCCTATCAGGCTATATAGCACTTCATAAATAACTGCGGTTGCGGGCGTATAATAAAGGTAACTTAAGGTGGTTACGGCGCCTAAGAATACAGAAAAGAAGAGCCACTTTTTGATGTTTATTCTCTGGCTAACTTTATAATAAATTAACGAACCGACAATCCCAAAAGCCGTGCTGATTGTCCCTAAAGTCCCTATCCAGATTTTTCCCCATTTAAAGGTATCCCTCTGGATAAAGAAAAGCGGTGTTCCGAAAGAGGGAGAATACTTATATAGGAATATAAACAGCCCTATAATGAGTAATTGCTTATTGGCAAATAATTTTTTTAAATCTAAAAAAAATGCGCTGGAAGTCTTATTCTGTATAGCTTCCTCTTTATAAAAATAGGCGGGGATGGCTACGAGTAGATAAATAGGGATTAAGCTTAAGAAACCTCCCTTATATCCCCATTTTTCCGCAATATAACCCCCTCCTATACCCGTAAGCAAGCCGGCTACGGAAATAGATATCCACTGGATACTCTGGATTCTGCCTGTGGCATTATACTTCTTTCCTTCTATGCACATAATCCCGTCTACCGCTACATCCCGGAAGGCAGTATTGGTGGAATTGAGTATTATCATCGTGATGAGGATAACCAGGGGCAACGACAATAATCCCAGAAATAGGACCGAAATTATATCGAGCAGGAGGGCAAGAAAAATCCAGGCCTTTTTATGGAAAAAATTATCTATGATATATCCTATTCCCGGTTTGACTAACCAGGCAGAAATGGTGATGCTGCTGATGAGCATTATTTTTTCTGGAGAAAAATGGAGGGTTTCTTTGAGGTAGTAGAATAAACCCTGGGAAGGAAGGCCTTCTATGCCTTGGGTAAAGTAAACTGCACTGCTTAATGCAAAAACCCAGAATAATTTCTTATTCAGCCTGGGGTGCCTCCTGTGCCTGTTCTGGTGTTGTCTTTTCTTCAGGTTTAGGTGTTGGCTCTGGAGCCTGCTCTGTGGATTTAGCCGGTGGCGTTACTTGTTCGGTGGTTACGGTTTGCGGCTTAATATCCTTCATTAAGGACCTGCTCTGCCTCACGGATAAAACCGCCAGGCTCAGACAGGTAATAAAAAATATAACGGATAACACTGTGGTGGTGCGGCTAAGAAAGGCATTGGTCTTGGTGCCAAACATGGATTCCACGCCAGAAAAACTTTCCGCAAGGCCCCCGCCCCTGCCCCTTTGAATCAAAATGATAATTATCAATAAAGTACAGGCAATTACATGGATAATGATTACCAATCCTATCATTTGACAACCTCGCTAGCTCTTTTGACAATCTCGGTAAATATCTCTACCCCCAGGCTTGCCCCACCTACTAATGCGCCATCTACATCCGGCTGGCTCATCAGTTCAGTAATATTTTCCGGTTTTACGCTACCGCCGTATTGGATTCTGATTAAATCCGCGATATCATTATTATACACCTTGCGTAATAAATCGCGGATATATTTTTGCGCTTCCTCGGCCTGCTGGGAAGTAGCGGTTTTACCTGTCCCGATTGCCCAGACCGGCTCATAGGCAATCACAATTTTTAAGATGTCGGTATCGCTTATATCTTTAAGTCCATTGTGGATATGGTCATCTAACACTTTAAAGGTCTCACCGCTTTCTCTCTCTTGCAAAGTTTCACCTACGCAGACAATGGGCGTAAGATTATGTTTTAAGGCTGCCTTTATCTTTTTATTTACAGATTCATTAGTCTCGCCAAAATATTGCCGGCGTTCTGAATGTCCGATAATGACAAATTTACATCCTACATCCTTAAGCATTAAAGCAGAAACTTCTCCGGTAAAAGCACCTTCATCCTCCCAGTGGATATCTTGAGCACCCAATTGAATATTGGAATCAACGATTACCTCTGCCACTTCAGTTAAAGCAGTAAACGCAGGACAAATGATAATATCTATCTCCTGACTATTCAGCTTAAATAACTCTCTTTTTAAACCATTAGCTAACTCTATGGCCTCAGCAATGGTCTTATACATCTTCCAGTTTCCCGCTATTATGGTTTTACGCATAATTTAAATCAAAAAGGGACTGTCCCCGAAGGGGACTGTCCCTTTTATTTCTCAGATAAAGCGGCTATTCCCGGCAAAACCTTTCCCTCTAAAAACTCTAAACTTGCACCGCCACCAGTTGAGATATGGGTCATTTTATCTTCTAATTTGAATTTAGCCACTGCTGCAGCCGTATCTCCGCCGCCAATTATTGTGGTTGCACCAAGGATACTTAAGAATCTTGCAATCTCCTGTGTACCCCGGCCAAAAGCATCCATTTCAAATATCCCCAAAGGGCCGTTCCAGACTACGGTCTTGGCAGGCTTTAATTTTTCTTTAAATAAAGTAATAGTCTTTGGGCCTATATCAACGGCAATCTTTCCTTCGGGAATATTTTCGCCTACAATCTCTGCTTTGGCTTTCGGGTCAATATTATCTACCACCAGATGGTCTATGGGTAATATTATCTCTTTTTTCAGTGCCTTGGCTTTGTCTAAAATACTCTTGGCTAAATCCAGCTTATCTTTTTCTAACTTAGAATTGCCGATAGACTTTCCTTGCGCCTTTAAAAATGTATAAGCCATGCCTCCGCCAATTAAGATAACATCGGATTTAGGAAGCAGATTTTCAATCACACCTATCTTATCCGAAACCTTTGCTCCTCCTAAGATAACCATAAATGGCCTTTGCGGATTCTGTACGGCATTACCTAAATATTGAATCTCTTTCTCTAAGAGAAAACCTGCTGCTGACTTAAGATAATGCGCCACACCTTCTGTAGATGCATGTGCGCGATGGGCTGTGCCAAAGGCATCATTCACAAAAACCTCAGCTAAAGAACCAAGACCCTTGGCAAAACCCGCATCATTGGCTTCTTCTTCAGCATGGAATCTTAAATTTTCTAAGAGGATAACCTTTCCCTTTGCTGCCTCAATCCCTTTCTTAATATTATCACCTACACAATCACTCAGAAATCCTACTGGAACACCTAATAATTCCTGAAGTCGAAGTGCCACAGGCTTAAGGCTGTATTTAGCTACTACCTTACCATCAGGCCTGCCTAAGTGGCTCATTAATATTAGTTTTTTGGCGCCATTCTGTAATATATATTTTATCGTAGGTAGGGTTGCTCTTATGCGCGTATCATCAGTGATATTTAAATTCTCATCCTGCGGCACATTAAAATCTGCACGTACCAATACCGTCTTATTTTTGAGGTCAATATCCTTTAGTGTCATTTTAGCCATTTCTTAGCCATTTGTTAGGGACTGTCCCCGAAGGGGACTGTCCCTATAAGATAGCTCCTTATTTTAAGAAATCATACTATATATTAAATTCCCCCCTTTGTCAAAGGCTTTTCCGTGGTCTAATACAAATCGCTTATCAGAACAAAGTTTTACCTGAATTTTTAGGATTTATGGGGTCTATTTCGTTAACGATAGGCTTCTTTTCTATGTTTAACGCGGTAGATAATTACCTCTTTTTCTTTGCCGTCTATTCTATATAAAATTCGGTAACGCCTCACTCTAATGCGATAGCCTTCTTCCTGAGTAAGTTTTATTGCTCCAAAAGGGCGAGGGTTACTGGATAGACTTAGTATCTTTTTCTTTATCAGCTCAAATGCCTTCCCATGGAAGGCATCGAGGTCTTTTTGCGCCGGGGTAATTACTTCGAGCCTATACATTAATAGGCCGTTCTACAGAACTTACCCAAATATTCCGTTAGGAAATTTGGTGTCTGCTTCCTGCTTCAACGACACATGGCTCGTAGACCGTCCTACTTTCTCGCAGAGACGTTCCGCCGCCAGAGGTATCTTGACAGGCGTAACTTCCCGCAGAACTTGCGGTAGCTAATTTTAAAAGATTTAGCGCTGAATTTAAATCGCGGTCGATTTCCAGTCTACATTCGGAACAACGAAATACGCGGTTAGATAGTTTTAAATCGCGATTTAAACACCCGCACCGTGAGCACAGCTTAGATGAAGGATAAAATTTGTCTGCCGTAACTAACCTTGATCCGTACCACAGGCTCTTATACTCAAGCATTTCTTTAAATTTTCCCCAGCCAACATCG
>JAGUYA010000022.1 GCA_020061545.1 Candidatus Omnitrophota bacterium | reverse complement strand
TGTGTAATTCGTGTAAATTCGTGCATCAATACGCCATCGCAATTCTACCTGTTCTGATTAACTCTTTAATCCCAAAAGGTTTCAAGTCCTCAAGGAATCCTTTAATCTGCTGTTGTTCACCCACCGCCTCTAATATAGCGGTATCGCCTTTATGTTGAATGACCTTTGCCACGTATCTATTGATAATACTTTCTAATTTGGTTTTATCCTTTGCGCAATATTTGACTTTCACTAAAATGAGTTCGCGATCCAGGTGCTCTTTCTTGGTAAAGTCAGTAACCGTAATCACATCGATAAGTTTATTCAACTGCTTCTTTACCTGCTCCAGAATCTTTTCATCCTCTGCCTCAACTACTATAGTCATATAAGAGAGAGTCGGATCCAATGTTTCGCTTACCGCTAAAGAAGCAATATTATAACCCCGCGCACTGAATAAACCTGCGATGCGCGCCAGGACTCCAGGTTTATTCTCTACTGATACCGAGATTGTGTGTTTCATATTGTACCCAAAAACGCCTCTACTACCTTGGCATCGTAACGGACGCCAATATATTTTTTTAACTCCGCTTTGGCTTCTTCAATACTTAAAGCCTTAGAATAAGGTCTATCCATAGTCATGGCATCAAAAGCATCTGCGACACACAATATCTTTGCACCTAAGCTAATTTCATCATCCTTAAGCCCATCAGGATATCCAGATCCATCCAACCATTCGTGATGATGCTTTACTATATCACAAAGATTAGATAAACGATGCACTGGTTTAATAATCGCTTCACCAATAATAGGATGTTTATGCATAATCCTTATCTCTTCTGCATTAAGAATACTTTCTTTTTTCAGAATATCATCACCGATACCAATTTTTCCTATATCGTGCAATTCTGCCGCATCCTTGATCTCTTTGATTGCCTCGTCATCCAGACTGAGTTTCTGGGCAGTTTTCACCGCATATTGGGAGACTCTATCCAAATGACCGCGGCTATAAGGGTCACGCGCCTCCACGGCAATAGCTAAAGCAGATATGGTTTCCAAATATGTCTGTTCAGCATCCCGGTGCAACCGCTCATTTTCTACAGCAATGGCTGTCTGCGAGGCTAAATTAGAAACAATCAATAATTCATCCTCTCCAAAATTTCCGCCTCCCAATTTTCCCGTTACCGCCAAAACACCTACCAGTCTATCCTGATATGTTAACGGCACGCCTAATAAAGGTGGAGTAAAGGGACCATTTTCTTCTTCAGTTTTTAATTTGTTTAATTGGGGGACTAATAAAGGTTTGTTATGCTTGGCTACCCAACCCGGACCCTCCTCGCCCACCTTTATGCGTAAATTTTTTAATGTATCTTTAAAACCCGAAGCTACCTTGACATAAAGCTCTGCATTTTTTTCATCCAATAACATCAAAACACCTGTTTTTGCTTCCAAGGCTTTAACCATAATCTCTACAATTAATTCTAAGAATGTATCAATAGTCTGTAGAGAAGAAATCCCCGAAGCGATTTTGGATAATACATATTCTATGGTTTGTTTAGAGGCTTCTAAACGCTTAATATTATCCTCTAAATTTTTGGTAACTTCATTAAAAGCTCTGGTTAATTGAGTAACCTCGTTTTCTTCGGTTTCTATTTTACCTAAATCAGGTATATTTTTACTTAAGGCTTCTCTAGTGTGTCTGGTTAACTCTTGAATTTTTACAATGGATTTACGCATACCCCAAAAACCAGCTAAAGCGCCAAATCCTGTAAGAAACAAAAGTATCGCTAATGTATCCCGATCTATACTAATTGTGCCGGAGCCGCTATATTGAGTAAATAGATAAGCGATGACCAGAAAAGGCAACAACGACATGACAACAAAGAGCACAGTAAATTTACGTATCAGCGACGCATTTTCTAGGGAAGTTAATTTTGGCTTTACATCCATTCTCATTACGCCATCCCACCAATCATCCGATTAATCGCTTCGCCTGCAGGCACCATCGGATAAACATTCTCTTCTGGCTCGATATGGAAATCAATAAACACGGTATTATCTATGGAGAGAGCCTTTTCAATAGCTGGCCGCACTTCTTCCTTTTTAGTCACCCCTAAACCTAGCGCACCGTAACTGTCGGCTAATTTCACAAAATCTGGATTGTAAAGACGGGTATAAGAATAGCGCTTCTTATAAAATAACTCCTGCCATTGCCGCACCATCCCTAAATATCCATTATTTAATATAGCTACTTTAACATTTATTTTGTTGCATACACACGTGGCCAATTCCTGGATATTCATCTGAATAGAACCGTCGCCAGCAATATCAAAAACAATTTTTTCTGGACAGCCCACTTTAGCACCCATTGCTGCCGGAAATCCAAAACCCATGGTGCCTAATCCACCACTGGATATAAATGTCCGCGGATGGCTATATTTATACCACTGACAAGCCCACATCTGATTTTGTCCAACTTCCGTCGTAATGATTGCCTCGCCCTGCGTGGCCTCATAAATCTGCTCAATAACATACTGGGGCTTAATCTTACCGTCATCTTTATAGGTTAATGGGTGTTTTCTCTTCCAGGACTCAACGGTCGCCAGCCACGCCGAGGTATCAGGCGCTTTTTGGATTTCTTCCAGCAATTGTCCCA
>JAGUYA010000083.1 GCA_020061545.1 Candidatus Omnitrophota bacterium | reverse complement strand
TAATTGACGTAAGGAATAACTAAATCTAACAGAAATTTTTTAGTGGGTGACGAGGCATGTTTCGAGCAGCGTCAGCGCGAGAAACGTGCCTCGGCAGGACCCGCTAATCAGTGTGAAATCCTATTGCCCGTGTCTGCTTCGGCGGCTCAAGGAGCCGTTTAATCGCTTCAAAGATAATAGCGAACTGCTGGTCGTATTTTTTCTCCATCGCTTCAATCTTACGCCTAAGGTCTTTATTCGTTAAAAGCATCCGGCGTAGCTTAACAAAAGCACGCATAATCTGAATGTTGACCTGAATGGCTCTTTTGCTATTTAAAACGCTAGAAAGCATGGCCACGCCTTCCTGAGTAAAAACAAATGGCAGATACCTTCTGCCTCCCCAACTTGAGGTCGCAAATTGCGACCTCAAGTTTGCAACCTCTTGCCTTGTAAGTTGATGCATAAAGTCATCTGGAAATCTTTTTATATTTCTTTTTACTTGTTCAACTAACCTCTTTGTTGTTACGCCATAAAGCTTAGCCAAGTCCGCATCCAACATCACTTTTTTACCTCTTACCTCAAAGATTTTTGCAGCAATCACCTCTACAGAAATTATATTAGCCATTCCGACCCCCCTTCTACCCTAATAGACGTAGAAAGGGACGGAATCTAACGGGATTAATTAGCGGATAGGTTAAGAAGGAATTTATTTAAATAAGGGATAGTTGGACGAAATAATCTTATGCAAGGTTTCGCTTAAATCCTTACGGGAATAGCCCTCTTTTAAGAAAATTGCTGCATCTATTTTGGGATAAATCACTACCTTTGCCTCGATATTATTCAATTCCAGAACCTGGCGAATGTGTTGGTGAAACTTTACCTGTCCATACCAACAAACTCTATCCCTGTTCGTAAGACCAACTTCTTCTTTATCGATTTTTGTATAAGTAATTATAACCGGCAAAACCGGCGCTGCTGAATTCAGGGGCGATTGGAAATGTACGGATTGAAAGGTAAACAGACTTTCGCCATTAGTAGATGTCCCTTCGGGAAAAAGAAGCACGTTTATCCCTCTTTTAAGCATGCGGCTTGTCTCTTGCACATAATCAGCTGATTTATTTTTTCTCTGCCGGTCAATAAAAATTGTTCCGGAAACCATGGTCATCCATCCAAATAAAGGCCATTGTTTCACCTGGCTCTTGGATACATAAATAACAGCAAATAAACTACCTAAAACAATGCCGTCTAAATAGCCCAGGTGATTAGAAACGATAAAGTTTCCACCTTCATTTAAACACGAACTATTTCCCTCAATAATTACCTTTATATTCAAAAGTTGCCTTAAAAATCTATTAAAGACCCTTGTCCAGCGACTTATAATTCTGAAGCAGAGAGCAGGATTGACAAATAAAAAAAGTATCCTTAGACCCAATCCTATCGTAATATAAATAAGTATTCCCAGAAGCAAAGAAATCTTCTTTAAGATAACCACCTCTTATAAATAGTGTTTTTTATAGGCAGAGGGAATCTTCTCAGTGTCTAATAATACGAAAATGACAACAGAGTCTAAGTCAGGATTAATTGCCGGCAAACCGCAAACCAAGACACCTAACCTGAGGTATCCTTTAATTAATGGAGGAAGGTCATGGAAAATTTTCCGGGGATTTTCAATCTTAACATTTTCATTTAAACCTTTAAATTTAGTCTGGGGTCTGGTATAAACTCTAAATTCTGGACCAGCATAGAACCTTTCTTTTAAGAATTTAAAAATCATGCTTACCTCTGTCGGTTTAGAGGTCAAGAGCCGCACTGAGCCAAAGAGGTATCTCACGTTGTAATCTTGAATATATTTAGCAATACCATTCCAGAGCAAGTTTATCACCGGCCCATAGCGATAGTCTTTATGAATGCAGGAGCGACCTAATTCGAGGATCTGGTGATTGTTATTCAATCTTTTTATATTCCTGATATCAAAAAATTTTTCGGAATAGAAACCTAACTTCTTATTAACCCGAGAACCGAGGATAAGTCGGTAAGTCCCCACGATTCTATCTTTGGTCTTATCGATAACAATTAAATGGTCAGAAGATTCATCGTAAATATCCGAATCTAATTTCGCTTTGCCCTCTTGCTTAAGTCCTCCGCCCATTTCAATCCTAAAGACTTCGCATCTCAACCTTAAGGCCCGCCGGATCTCTTCTTTGTTCTGGGCTATCTTTACTTCAAAATCAAACATTTTTATACGGTCTTAACTGAAACTCTTTTTATATTTTATGTAATCCTGAATAATCTTTTTATGGTCAAAGGCGAAACTTAAGTTTTCAATTTCGTTTAATTTTACCACCTTTAAGGATGCAGCATCATCTCCTGCCTTAGGGCTACCTTTGGCCTTGGCAATAAATACCGTAGCAATAGTATGAAATCTGGGGTCGCGGCCAGGCTCGGAATAAGTATGGAATTGTTTCAAATCCTCTAAATCCAAACCTGTCTCTTCTTTTGCCTCTCTCTTTACCGCCTCTTCTAAACTCTCCCCATAATCTACAAATCCACCGGGAAGCGCAAGGCCGGATGGCGGATTGCTCCTTTGGATAAGCACAATTCCCTCGTCTATCTCTATAATAGCATCCACAGTAGTAAAAGGACCATTTTGCAATTTCTGGGTAATATACTCCAGATAGCTGATTACTCCTTTATGAAAAACATCAAATGCCTCTTTATCATAAAGGCAAAAGATTACTTCCTTAAGGTTAGAATCATCTTCTCTTATGTGCCGGAATACTTCCTGGGCCATAATCTTGGCTGTTGCTAAAAGCGGAAACCCTCCCACCCCGCAACCCAAAGCCGGAAAGGCAATTGACTTTATTTTTAATTCTTCTGCCACCTTTAATGCGTTCCTACAGGAATCTCTAATCTTGGTTTCATCGGTCTGAAAATCCAGACCCATGGTGGCTGCATGAATGACATATTTTGCCTTAAGACTTCCTGCAGAGGTAGCCACTGCCTCGCCGATTTTTATCGGACCCTTTTTCACTGCCTCCTCTTCAATAATTTTTCCCCCTTTTTTCTTTATGGCACCTGCCACTCCGCCACCCATCACTAACTTATTGTTGGCAGCATTGACTATGGCGTCAACTTCCAATTCCGTGATATCACCTGAGATGATTTTTATTTCTGTATCCTTGATAAACATTATTCGCTCCTTTTAGATTCAGGACATAACTTCTCTATGAAATCTTTTTTATGTTTAAGGACAATAAAAAATGCGATAATGCCTGCAATATCAATAAAGACATCTAGAGGACTAGAGTATCTCTGAGGAACAAAGGCCTGATGGACTTCATCTGAGACAGCGTATAAAAAGGATAAACTAAAAGACCAGAGGATTAAATAAAAAGTAGCTAAATTAAAGGAACCTCTAAATGCCCGATATAAAAGAAAGACCAGGATAAAGTATTCAGTCATATGCGCAATTTTTCTTAAAATCAAATCCCACCCCCCCCAGCCAGTGGTGAGTTGTGGGATACTGGAAAGATAAAAAATCAATCCCGCCCAAAGAAAAACCGGAACCCACAATTTAATAAATTTCATCTTATGCTTTTAGTATAATCTGTTTAGCCCGGTCTAACGCTGCTTTCTTGCTCTTTATCTTGCCAATTGCCTGCAATTCCTCTAATTCTTGAAGAATTTTTCCAATCAATGGCGAGGGTGCTAATTTGAATTTTTTTATCAGGTCGTCACCAGTGATAAGACGCAGGGGCTTCTTTTCCTTCTTTCTTTTAAAATATTCCTTGATCAAACCCAGGGATACCTTTTCGTGGTGTATGCGTGAGGTTTTAGAGGTCAGGGGCCCTTTGGTTGCCCGCTGGTCAGCAATAGAGATTAAAAGTATACTTACGCATTCCTTGCCTGCATCGCGGAAATATCTGAATATTGCCCTTGGCGTAATCTCCTGGTTATCTGCTAAATACCCTGGCCTTAAGTGCCACAAGACCATCTTCTCCAAAGAACCTAATTCGTCATTGGAAAGTTTAAGGCGTCCGACAATATTTCTGGT
>JAGUYA010000141.1 GCA_020061545.1 Candidatus Omnitrophota bacterium | reverse complement strand
TTAGGTTCGTTCCGATGTTAAGAGATGAGAAAGGCACAACTAAAAATGAAGGGAAAGATGTCATTACAGTGTGTGGTTTCTGGAGGAAAAATATTTTTGATTGGATGTTTTTTAGGGTCCTACATCTTTTTGGGATAGTTTATGTTAGTCTTTTGGCTATTATGGGTAAATATTGCCCGCTTACGATATGGGAAAATACCCTGGCCGCAAAATATGATCCAAATTTAATATATCCTGGCTCGTTTATGGTTCATTATGCTCAAAAATTAGTCTATCCAGAGCTTAATCCGTTAATAATTCAGATACCCACAACAATTATTGCGGTCTCAACCGTAGTTATTTTTATAATCAAGCCGCCGCAGAATTTAAAGCGGATATTTAAAATAAAGTTTAAATGAGTTAATAGGCCGAAGGATTTGCAGGATGGCTTTTGAACAGGAAGACCTTGATTTCCAGATAACCTTTTTTGAGAATCTCCTTAAAAAGAATCCTGATTTTGTTGAGGCGCTTATTGCCTTAGGCGATGCTTATACCAAAAGGGGCCGCTATGAAGACGGTCTTAAGATTGACCAAAGACTGGTGCAATTGAAACCGGATGAGCCTGTTGTGCACTATAATCTTGCCTGTAGCTATTCCCTGCTTAAAATGGCTGATTTGTGTCTTGAGGCTCTTAGAAAAGCCATCCAGTTAGGTTATCGTGATTTCGTCTTTATGGAAAAAGACCCGGATCTTGATTTTATTAAAAAAGACCCCCGCTATAAAGACTTATTCTCAAAATGGAGAGGTTTTAAGAAGACTGTATGAAAATTATATTCTCTAAACGATGCTTCGATTATGAATTTCCCGGACATCCTGAGTCTCCACAAAGGCTAAAAAGTATCTATAATCTTTTAAAGGAAAAAGAATGGGAATTCATAGAACCAGAACCTGCTAAGGAAGAAGATATTTTAAGAATCCACAGCAGTGATTTGGTAGAGAAAGTTAAAAACGGAGAATTTTTAGACCCCGATACCCCGAACTCTAAAAAGATGTTTGAATATGCCCTGCTTTCCTGCGGTGCAGCTATAAAAGCGCAGGAGCTGGCTTTAAATAATAAAACTGCTTTTTCTCTGGTGCGTCCACCCGGCCATCATGCGACCAGATACTCTGCAGGCGGGTTCTGTTATTTTAATAATATTGCGGTGGCGATAAGTAAAGCTTTAGATACTGTAAAAAAAGCGGCTATAATTGATATAGACTGCCACCATGGAAACGGCACCCAGGATATCTTTTTAGGGGACGAAAGAGTTTTATATATTTCTTTACATCAGAGCCCGCTCTATCCAGGAACAGGACTTAAATCCATAAAAAATTGTTTAAATTTTCCTTTGCCTGCGGGAACGGACGAGGAAGAATACCTTAATATATTTAAAAAGGCAATTGAAGAAGCAAAAAACTTTCAACCAGAGTTAATCGCAGTATCAGCGGGTTTTGATACTTATAAGAACGACCCTCTGACCAATTTTAATTTAGAAAAGAAGACTTTTGCTAAGATATCCAGTTTAATTTCTTCTCTTAAGAAACCTGCATTTTCTGTTTTAGAAGGCGGATATAGAGTTCTTGAGTTGGCAGAATGCGTAGAACAATATCTAATAGGGTGGGATTGAATTTAAAGATTGGCTGCTTGAGGATTCTTAAAGTTTAAAGATGTTCTTATAGGATAAATAACAATAGTATTCTTGAAATGGATAGAAAGAAATTGGCGGTTATACATATTGTCAAGAAAGAACTCCAACTTAGTGACGTCGAATACAGGAACGTCCTGCGAAGGATAGCGGGGGTAAACAGTGCCAAGGAGCTAGACGATGTAAAATTCAGGAAGTTGATGAACTACTTTGTGCGCAGCAAATATTACCAAGTCAATCCATTTGGTTTAACCATAAGACAGAAGTTGTATATTAAATATCTTGCTAAAGAGCTCGGCTGGCTTGAAGGACATCTCAATAATTTTTTACACAAATATTACCACAAATCCAAAGTTGACCAACTAACAAAAAAAGAAGCTATGGGAGCGATTGAATCTCTCAAGAATATTATGCAACATCAGAAAATAGATAAATAAAAACCAAGGGACGTTTCTATTTTTACAAATGTTTGAAGACAGGAAAGATGCAGGCCAAAAACTGGCTGTAGCGCTAAAAGATTATAAAGATAAAGAAGATGTTATAGTCTTGGCGATACCAAAAGGCGGGGTTGAAGTAGGGTATGAGGTTGCCAAATACCTTAATGCGAGATTCTCTGTTGTAATTGCAAGAAAGTTTCCTTTTCCCGACAATCCCGAATCGGGTTTCGGCGCGGTTGCTGAAGACGGAAGTACGTTTATTTTTGATTTTGCACAAAGAATGTTTTCGCAGGCAGAGATTAGTAAAATACTACGTAAGCATGAAGAAGAGATTAAGAGGCGCATAAGGGTATTAAGAAAAGGAAAGGATCTGCCTGAGTTAAAAGACAAAACTGTTATTCTCGTAGATGACGGCATAGCGATGGGTTCAACAATGTTTGCTTCTGTGCAGCTTTGTAAGAACAGAAAGGTAAAGAAGATTATCGTTGCAGCACCGGTGTCAAGCAGGCAGATGCAAGAACAGTTGAAGTCTATTGTTGACGAGGTTATAATACTTGAGAACCCGCCTTTTTTCCAGGCCGTGGCTGAGGTTTACCGGAACTGGTACGATGTTTCGGATGAGGAAGTAATTGAAATATTGAAAAAGGGAGGAGAAGATGTCAAAAAGAGCTAAGAGGAAGACGTTTGGAATGAGCAAGAAAAAAGCTTCCGACATACATCATCTGAGGAAGAAAAAGAAAATATTATAACCATTTCCTTGCGAAAATTAATTATTTTATTTATTAGCCTATTTTTCTTAATGGGACCCAAAGATATCTATGCGCAAGAAAAAATGAACATTGCGATTGTTTGTTTTGGTCAGATTGAAAGTATCGTTCTCGATTATTTAAAAAATAACCTAAGTGAGATTTTTAAGGCGCTACTTTACATTGGCAAAACCTATGATCTGCCAGAATACGCTTACGATAAAAAAAGAAAGCAATATCTCGCTTCTGCTATTTTACACAATCTTTCCCAGTCCAAAGATAAAAATCATAAAACCCTGGCTATTATTGACAAGGATCTTTATGTGCCAGAACTAAATTTTGTCTTTGGTCTGGCAGATTCCTTAAGAGGTGCCTGTATAATTTCTACGACGAGATTGAAACAGACCTACTATGGTCTCCCGGAAGATAAAGATTTGTTCTTAAGGCGCACTTTAAAAGAAGCGGTGCATGAAATTGGCCATCTGCTTAATTTGAATCATTGCCCAGACCCCAGTTGCGTAATGCATTTTTCAAATAGCCTTTTAGATACCGATAGAAAAGATTATAATTTCTGTAACAACTGCAAGAAAATCGCTTTGCGATAACTTCAATAGTTCGACTCGTTTTACTCGCTCACCACTGATACTGAGCGAAGTCGAAGTATCAATACGATTTTCAGTGGTAGAGGAAAGTGTTTTTATACTTTCCTCTACCATAAAAAATTCTTACCTTAAAATGCGAACGCATATATTGTTAACCGGAAAACCCAAATCCGGCAAAACTACCATTTTAAAGAGAATAATCCAAGATTTAAAATCATGTGGAGGATTCTATACTGAAGAGATAGTCAAGGACGAAAGAAGAATAGGATTTAAGATAAAAACTATCGATGGGAAAGAAGGGATTTTGGCAAAGAAGGACTTGAAAAGTAGATACAGGTTAGGTAAATACGGGATAAATCTAGAGGATTTAGAAAATATCGGTGTCGACGCCATTGAGGGGGCTTTAAATAATAAGGAAATTGTGGTGATTGATGAAATCGGCAAAATGGAATTGTTTTCACGAAAATTTAAAGATATAGTCTTAAAAGCTCTTGACTCCGATAAGAGGGTAATCGGAGTGATTCATCGTCAACAATTAGAATTTTTAAATTCTATAAGAAGGCGTAAGGACGTTTTAGTATTTGAGGTAAATTTAGATAATCATAAAGAGCTCCTGAATAAAATAAGTGCGATAATAGGCGCTCTATAGTTAGTTTGAAATTTTAATTTGGAAAAGTCGTACAGACACTTTCCAATATAATCAGGAAACTCTACCCGACTTAAGAGTTTTTTAAGATGAATAGGAGAATGAAAAATTTTTGGAAAAAATCTTATGGGTTAATTGGGCTGGCCATTATTTTTATTATGGAGTTAACCGGTATCCTGCGTGTGCGTTATGCCAATATCTGGATAACCCCCATTGCCTGGTATGGGTATATATTATTTTTTGATTGGCTTACTTTTAGAAGAAAAAATGCTTCCTTATTGATGAATAATCCGAAAGAATTCTTTATCATGTTGCCCATTTCTATATTCTTATGGTGCATCTTTGAATTGCATAATCTTTTATTTCATAACTGGGTATATATCGGTTTACCTAAAAATAAATTTTTGACCAATTTTGCCTTTGCCATATCCTTTGCCACAATTTTACCAGCTATGTACGAGACGAATGAATTTTTAAAAAGTCTTAGGCTTTTTGCATCGGTTAAGATATCTCGCCAAACTTATTCTCGAAGTCGATTATTAATGGAGATTTTATTTGGTTTAGTGCTAATACTGATTACTGTGATTTTTCCTTCAGTTTATACTGGTCCATTAGTCTGGTTCGGATATCTTCTCGTATTTGTTGCGCTTAATTATCTTATTGGCGTACCATCGATATTGCGGGAAAGGCAAGAAGGCAGATTAACTGATATGCTCACCTTATTCTTTAGCGGCTATATTTGTGGTTTTGTCTGGGAGGCGCTTAATTTCTGGGCAGCTGCAAAATGGATATATCAAATGCCTTATTTTCCTCATATAAAGGTCTTTGAGATGCCTGTTCTGGGATTCTTAGGATTTGGGTCTTTTGCCATAGAATTTCTGGCAATGTATGATTTTGTCAAGTTCTGGATAGGAAAGAAAGGAGTAAAATGGAGTTATATCTCATTCAGCATGGAGAAGCAGTTTCGGAAGAAATAAATCCTGAAAGGCCTCTTTCTGAGAAAGGTATCTCTGACGTAAAAAAAGTAGCGGCGTTTTTAAAACAGGCAGGAATTAATATCAATACAATTTTTCATAGCAGTAAAAGAAGGGCTCACCAAACAGCGCAACTTTTAGCTGATACCTTAAATCCGAAATCCAATGTTTTACAAAAAGAAGGACTCACTCCCAATGATCCCATTGATAATATCTATAGAGAGATTTTAAAAAGAGATGAGGATTTAATGATTGTAGGCCATCTGCCATTCCTGGCAAAATTGGCAGGAAGGTTGCTACTGGATTCAGAAGATAAAAATATCATCGAATTTAAACAAGGAAGCGCACTTCTACTTTCAGGAAGAGAGAATAGTTGGAAGGTTAAGTGGTTTATCACTCCGGATTTAGTATAGATTAATTGATAGGACAGAGAAGCTCTCCAAGGCGATGAAAGCAAGTACAAAAAAGCAAAAGATTTTTTCTAAAGGACATCTGGGAATCAATCTCAAATCAGGTAGAGAAGAAGAGCTCTTTAAGTGGTTTCTGGCGAGCCTCTTGTTTGGTAAGCCCATACAGCAAGAGGTGGCAAAAAGGACATATTTTGAGTTTGAGAAACACGCGATATTATCTGCGCAAGAGATCCTAAAGGCAGGCTGGGATAAATTGGTTGAAATCTTGGATAACGGCCATTACGTAAGATATGACTTTTCCACGGCAACAAAGTTGTTAGAGATTTCTAAAGAGCTAAAAGCGCGATACGGCTCTTTAGGTGAACTCTTAAGGCAATCAAAGAATCGGAGGGATTTAGAAACGAGGCTTCAGGAATTTAAGGGGATAGGGCCGGTGACAGCAAGGATATTCGAAAGTGAGCTCAAGAATTGGCCGAAAAATAAATGGAAATGATAGAGATAGACGGTTCAAAGAAATCAGGAAGCGGCACGGTTTTGCGTTATGCGCTTATGCTTTCCTGCATTTTAAATAAGGATCTGCATATTTACAACATCCGCGCCAAAAGGAAAAAGACCGGGCTGCGGCCGCAGCATCTTAAAACAGTAGAGGCATTTAAATTTCTGACCCAAGCAACGGTCGAGGGCGCAAGCCTTAATTCAAAAGAGATAACCTTTCACCCTGGAAGGAACCGTATAAAGTCCGGCGTGTTCAGCTGGGACATAGGGACTGCCGGCTCAGCAACCATGATGGGTCTTGCGCTGTTGCCTTTGGGATTCTTGGCTAGTGGTCCGTCCGTATACAGAATCTCTGGCGGCCTCTTCCAGGATTTTGCGCCGAACGCCTTTCATACCAAGTACGTTTTGATGGAGCTGCTGAAAAGATTTTCACTCCATGCGGATTTAAAGGTGGCAAAACCGGGTTATGTACCTACTGGGGGCGGGAGCATAGAAATTAAAGTAAAGCCAGTGGAAAGAGAAATCACGCCTTTAAAACTGACAGAACAAGGCAAAATTACAAAAGTTGAAGGAGTTTCACTTTCGTCCCATCTGAGTGAAAGAAAAGTCAGCGAAAGAATGGCATCCGAATGTAATAACGTATTGAACAAGAGGGGACTCAATGCGGATATAAAGATAATAAATGACAAGACAGCAAAACAGAAAGGAGCTGCGTTAGCAATATGGGCGCTGACCGACACCGGCTGTATCATTGGTTCAGACATGGCGGGAAAAGTTGGAAGGACTTCGGAAGAGATCGGCAGGTGCGTGGCCAGGAATTTATTGGAGGACCTGGATAGCAGGGCAACTGTTGACAGGTTTATTGCAGACCAGATCATAATTTATGCTAGCCTAGCAAACGGCGAGAGCCAATACATATTCCCGAACATTACTGAACATATAGAATCCAACCTCTGGCTGATTAAAGAGATTTTGGGAGCAGAGATTTCGATAGAAAGGAACCTCCTTAAAATTAAAGGCATTGGCGCTGGAAATGTCCACCTGGTTTTAGAGGTATAATAATTATTGATGGCAAAATGTAAACTCTGTAATAAAGATTCGCCCCTTATTTCTTCCTGCCTAAGCCTATGTGTTGATTGTATTCGCAATGATTTTAAATCCACCTTACCTTATATTCAACGCACTCATGCCCAGGCACGCAAAGCTTTTAATTTACCACCTCAGATACCTCGTGACCCAGATGGTAGAAGATGTAGCCTCTGTGTAAATGCCTGCCAGGTGGGGGCTTCGGCAAAAGGCTATTGCGGACTACCCATTGACGCCCGTCAAGAGGCATCCTTGACTTTTTATTACGATGCCTTACCGACAAATTGTGTGGCAGATTGGGTGTGTGCTGGTTCGGCTGATTTCGGACATAAGAATTTAGCAGTTTTTTATAATGCCTGTAGTTTTGATTGTTTATTCTGTCAGAACTGGAATTTTAAAGAAGCGGATTTAAGTAAAAAGATGTCTGCTAAAGAGTTAGCCAGGAGAGTTGATGAAAAGACTGCCTGCATTTGCTATTTTGGCGCAGACCCCACGCCGCAGCTTCCCCATAGTATTTTAGCCTCGCGTATTGCCAGGGATTTAAACAAAGGAAGGACCTTAAGAATATGCTGGGAGACTAATGGCTCATTATCCAGTCAGTATTTACAGGAGATGGTGGAAATTTCTCTTGAATCTGGCGGCTGTATAAAATTTGACCTTAAGGCCTGGTCAGAGAGTCTGCATATTGCCTTATGTGGTAGCACCAATAGGCAGACCTTAAAAAATATTAAGCTTTCCGCGAGCTTTATGGAGAAAAGGCTTGATCCTGCCTTAATTGTAGTCAGTACACCTTTGGTTCCGGGATACGTGGATTTATATGAGATAGAAAAAATTGCCGGATTTCTTGCTGAGATAAATCCTGAGATTCCCTATAGCCTCTTGGCATTTCATCCCCACTTTTTGATGATTGACCTTCCGACTACTTCGGCCAGCCACGGCCAGAAAGCAAAAGAGGTGTGTCTTAAGGCCGGCCTGAAAAATGTCAGGATTGGCAATGTCCATTTATTAAGTGAGGCGTATACAGTATAAGAAAAATGGTAAATCTACCGTTTGACCCGATTAAAAGAGCTCAAGAGATAGAGACAATAGTAATGCAAGACACAAAGAGAAAATATCACCGTTTTAGACCAGCTCCTTATTACGGTGGCATTGCCACGGCGGATGCAGTGGGATGTTGTTTCTTGTGTGCATACTGCTGGAGTTATTTTCGGATACTTCAGCCAGAAAAACATGGTAAATTTTATAGCCCTGAAGCAGTGGCGGATAACCTGCTTAATATAGCCAGGAAAAAAGGATTCAAATATGTGCGCGTGACTGGTGGCGAGCCAATTTTGGGAGAGCGCTCTTTAGAACACGAGGTTCAAGTAATCAATAAAACACTACGGGCAAAGAGGGATTTAACTTTTATCCTGGAAACTAAT